>DASVVF010000604.1:0-7732 GCA_036386695.1 Catenuloplanes sp.
GACGACGCGCTGCGCGAGCACCTGTCCCGGTCGCGCACCGGGCAGGCCGTGGACGTGCTGCCGCTCTACGCCCGGCTCTCGGCGGCGGACCAGCACCGGGTGTTCGCTCCGCACACCGGCCGTCGGGTGGTGCTCGCCACCAATGTCGCCGAGACGTCCTTGACCGTTCCCGGCATCACCTACGTCATCGACCCGGGCACTGCCCGCATCTCGCGCTACAGCCACCGGCTCAAGGTGCAGCGGCTGCCCATCGAACCGGTGTCGCAGGCGTCGGCGAACCAGCGCAAGGGTCGCTGCGGGCGGACCTCGGACGGCATCTGCATCCGGCTCTACGACGAGGCGGATTTCCTGGCCCGGCCGGAGTACACCGACCCGGAGATCCTGCGCACCAACCTGGCCTCGGTCATCCTGCAGATGACCGCCCTCGGGCTGGGCGACCTGGCGGCGTTCCCGTTCATCGACCCGCCGGACCGGCGCAACATCAAAGACGGCGTGCAGCTGCTGGAGGAACTGGGCGCGCTGGACGCGCAGCAGGGCGAGACGCGCAAGCGGCTGACCCCGCTGGGCCGGCAGCTGGCCCAGCTCCCGGTCGACCCGCGGCTGGCCCGGATGGTCATCGAGGCGGAACGCAACGGCTGCGTGCACGAGGTGATGGTGATCGCCGCGGCACTGTCCATCCAGGACCCCCGGGAGCGCCCGGTGGACAAGCAGCAGGCAGCCGACGAGAAACACGCCCGGTTCGCCGACAAGGAGTCCGACTTCCTGGCGTACCTGAACCTGTGGAACCACGTGCGCGACAAGCAGCGGGAGCTGTCCAGCAACCAGTTCCGGCGGCTGTGCCGCTCCGAATTCCTGAACTTCCTGCGGGTGCGCGAGTGGCAGGACATCTACGCCCAGCTGCGCCAGGTCGCGCGTACCCTGAACCTGTCGCTGAACCCGGGCGCCGAGGCGCCGGATCCGCAGCGGGTGCACACGGCCCTGCTCGCCGGGCTGCTGTCGCACCTGGGGTTCAAGGACACCGACGGCAAGGAGTACCTCGGGGCCCGCGGCGCCAAGTTCGCGGTCTTCCCGGGCTCGGCGCTGTTCCGTAAGCAGCCGCGCTGGGTGATGGCCGCCGAGCTGGTCGAGACCTCCCGGCTGTGGGGTCGGGTGGTGGCCCGCATCGAGCCGGAATGGGCCGAGTCGCTGGCCGGGCACCTGGTCAAACGCAACTACAGCGAGCCGCACTGGGAGAAGAAGCAGGCCGCGGTGATGGCCTACGAGAAGGTGACCTTGTACGGGTTGCCGATCGTCGCCTCCCGCAAGGTCAACTACGGGGGGATCGACCCGGCGCTGAGCCGGGAGCTGTTCATCCGGCACGCCCTGGTGGACGGCGACTGGGACACCCACCACCGGTTCTACCACGACAACCGGGCGCTGCTGGGCGAGGTGGAGGAGCTGGAGCACCGGGCCCGGCGCCGCGACATCCTGGTCGACGACGAGACCCTGTTCGACTTCTACGACCAGCGCGTCCCGGCCGATGTCGTCTCCGGGCGGCACTTCGACAGCTGGTGGAAGAAGACCCGCCGGGACTCCCCGGACGTGCTCACCTTCACCCGTGAGCTGCTGGTCAACCAGGGTAGGGGGGCGGTCAGCGCCGCCGATTACCCGGACGCCTGGGAGTACGACGGGCTGCGCCTGTCGTTGTCGTACCAGTTCGAACCGGGCACCGAGGCCGACGGCGTCACCGTGCACGTGCCGCTGGCGCTGCTCAACCGGGTGGACGCCGAGGATTTCGGCTGGCAGGTACCCGGCCTGCGCCGCGACGTGCTCATCGCGTTGATCCGGGGACTGCCCAAGGCCCTGCGGACGAACTTCGTGCCGGTGCCCGACTTCGCCGACGCGGTGCTGGCCCGGCTCACCCCCCGTGAGGGCACGCTGGTCGACGCCCTGGCCGCCGAGTTGCGCCGACTGACCGGGGTGACGGTGCCCCGCGACGCCTGGCAGCCGGCCCGGATCCCGGACCACCTGCGGATGAGCTTCCGGGTGCTCGACGACGCCGAACGCCCGCTGAGCGAGGGCCGCGACCTGGAGGAGCTGCGCCGCAAGCTGGCGCCCAAGGTGCGCGCGACCATCGCGGCGGCGGCCAGCAGCTTCGAACGCACCGGCCTGACCGGCTGGGACATCGGTACGCTGCCCCGCCGCCTGGTGCAGAACCGGGGCGGTTTCCAGGTCAGCCTCTACCCGGCGCTGGTCGACGCGGGCGACACCGTCGCCGTGCGGGTCTTCGAGAGCGAAGCCGAACAGCGTGAGGCGATGCGGGCCGGCACCCGCCGGTTGCTGCTGCTCGGGGTGCCGGCACCGGCCCGGTTCCTGCAGGGCCGGCTGACCAACCAGGCCAAGCTGGCGCTGAGCCGCAATCCGCACGGCGGTGTCACCGCCCTGCTCGACGACTGCGCCGGTTGTGCCGTCGACAAGCTGGTCGACGCCGCCGGGGGACCGGCCTGGGACGCCGCCGGGTTCGCCGCCCTGCACGACGCCGTGCGCGCGGACCTGGTCGACACCGTGCTGGCCGTGGTCCACCAGGTGCAGGCGGTGCTGGCCACCGCGTACGAGATCGAGAAACGGCTGACCGGCACCGCCAACCTGGCGCTGGTGCCGGCGCTCAGCGACGTGCGCGCGCAGCTGTCCGCGCTGGTGTACCCGGGCTTCGTCACGGCCACCGGGTGGCGGCAGCTGCAGCAGTTGCCGCGCTACCTGAAGGCGATCGCGCACCGGCTTGACCGGCTGCCCGGCAACCTGGCCCGGGACCGGCAGCTCACCCAGACCGTGCAGCAGATCGAGCAGGAGTACCGGGAGCTACGCGCCGCGTTGCCCACCGGCGGCGCCGCGGACGAGGGGTTGCGGGAGATCCGCTGGATGATCGAGGAGCTGCGGGTGAACTACTTCGCCCAGGCGTTGGGCACCGCGTACCCGGTCTCGGACAAGCGGATCTACCGGGCCATGGACGACCTTCCCGGCGCACCGTGACGGGGCCCGCCCGCCGCCGCCGCCGGCGGGCGCGGCGTACCGTGGCGCCCCGCCAGCTGGGACGGCGCCCACCCGACTTGCGGTCGGACAGCGCCGCCGACTAGACATCTGATGTCTTGCCGTTGGGACGCGAGGAGATGCGATGAGGTTGCTCAGGGTCGGCGCGATCGGTGCGGAACGACCGGCGGTGCTCGACGCCGCCGGACGCGTCCGTGACCTCAGCGGCGTGGTATCCGACATCGACGGGTCCGTGCTGGCCGGCGACGGCCTGGCCCGGGTGGCCGCCGCGGCGCGCGACGACGACCTGCCGGTGGTCGACGCCGCCGGGCTGCGCATCGGCCCGCCGCTGCGACCCGGGAAGATCGTCTGTATCGGCCTGAACTACCGGGACCACGCCGCCGAGAGCAACCTGGCCACGCCGACGGAGCCGGTGGTCTTTCTCAAGGCGCCGGACACCGTGGTCGGACCGTACGACCCGGTGCTGGTGCCCCGGGGCAGCACCTGCACCGACTGGGAGGTCGAACTGGCGGTGGTGATCGGGCGCACCGCCCGCTACCTGGAGTCGGCCGAGGCGGCGCTGGAGTGCGTGGCCGGCTACACCATCTCGCACGACGTCTCCGAGCGCGACTTCCAGCTCAACCGCGGCGGTCAGTGGGACAAGGGCAAGTCCTGCGAGACCTTCAACCCGCTCGGCCCGTGGCTGGTCACCGCCGACGAGGTGAGCGACCCCCAAAAGCTGGGCCTTCGGCTGCGGGTCAACGGCGTGTCCCGGCAGGACGGCAGCACCAAGGACATGATCTTCCCGGTGGCCGAGATCGTGCGGTACCTGAGCTGGTTCATGGTGCTCTACCCGGGCGACGTCATCAACACGGGCACCCCGGCCGGGGTGGCCCTGGGCCAGCCGGACCCCAAGCCGTACCTGCGGGCCGGCGACGTCGTCGAGCTGGAGATCGACGGCCTCGGCCATCAACGCCAGACGATGGCGCAGGCGTGACCGGCCCCGGCGCGGCCGGCGAGTTCACCGGCTCGGGGGAGTTCGCCGGCCTGGGCGCCATCGTCACCGGCGGCGCCTCCGGTATCGGCCTGGCCACCGCCCGGCTGCTGGCCCGGCGCGGGGCCACCGTGGCCTGCCTGGACCTGCGGCCCGAGGACGTTCCGGAGCCGCTCATCGGCCTGCGCGCGGACATCGCCGACGACGCCGAGGTACGCGCGGCCGTCGCCCTGGCAGCCGAGCGGCTGCCGGGCATCCACGTGCTGGTCAACAACGCCGGCATCGGCGCGGAGGGCACGATCGAGGACAACCCGGACGACGAGTGGGCCCGGGTCATCGACGTCAACGTGCTGGGCATGGTGCGGGTCAGTCGGGCGGTCCTGCCGCACCTGCGGGCCGCCGGTGGCGGCGCCATCGTCAACCTGGGATCGATCGCCGCCCACACCGGCCTGCCGCAGCGGGCGCTCTACAGCGCGAGCAAGGGCGCGGTGCAGGCGTTGACCCTGGCGATGGCGGCGGACCATGTGCGCGACGGGATCCGGGTGACCTGTATCAATCCGGGTACAGTGGACACTCCCTGGGTGCGCCGGCTGCTCGACCTGGCCGACGATCCGGCGGCGGAGCTCACCGCGCTGCGGGTCCGGCAACCCACCGGGCGGCTGGTCAGTGTCGAGGAGGTCGCCGCCGCGGTCGCCTATCTGGCCAGCCCGGCGGCGGCGGCAACCACGGGAACCGTGCTGGCCGTCGACGGTGGGGCCCACGGGCTACGGGTGCGTGATCCACGATAGGCGGTGCACCAGACGGTGTGACGCCCGCTCCAGGGGTGCCGGTCGGCTCCCGGGGGTGGTGACGTCCGGTGGCGCCGACCGGCGGTGTCCGGTGGCGCCGACAGGAGGTACGGCATGGCGGTGACCGACGAGGCGATCCTCCGGATCAAGGACATGATCGTCTCCGGGGAACTGGGGCCGGGTCAGCGCCTGCCCAAGGAGGCCGATCTGGCGGCCCGCCTGGGACTGTCGCGCAGTTCCCTACGCGAGGCGGTCCGCGCGCTGTCGCTGATCCGGGTGCTCGACGTCCGCCAGGGCGACGGCACCTATGTCACCAGCCTGGAACCGGCCCTGCTGCTGGACGCGTTGAGCTTCGTGGTCGACTTCCACCGCGACGACACCGTCCTGGAGCTGTTGGAGGTGCGCCGGATCCTGGAGCCCGCCGCGGCGGCGATGGCGGCCCACCGGATGCCGGAGGGCGACGTCGCGCTCCTACGCGTCCAGCTGGAGAGTCTCAGCGCCGAACCGGGCGTGGAGGAGTTGGTCGCCAACGACCTGGAGTTCCACCGCCTGATCGCGGTCGGCGCCGGAAACCGGGCGCTGTGTTCGTTGATCGAGAGCCTGTCCGGACCGACCACCCGGGTGCGGATCTGGCGGGGGCTGACCCAGGAGGGTGCGGTCCAGCGGACCCGTGAGCAGCACATCGCGATCCTCGAGGCCATCGAGGCCCGTCAGCCGGAGGTGGCCCGGTCCTGGGCCACCGTGCACGTCTCGGGCGTCGAACAATGGCTGCGCCAGGCCCTCTGAGCTGAGTCCCGCCCGGCCTGCGCTGAGGTCCCGCTCGGCGCGCCGGGCACGAGCCCCGGCCGGGGTCGCCGGTGGGCGGCGCGGTGTGGTCAGGCCAGCCGGCCGGTGATCGGATGCGGGCTGAGCCGTACCGTCGGGGCCGGCCGACCGCGCCAGCCGGCCCGGCGGATCTCCCGAAGCGCCGTCTTGCGCTGCCGGCTGTCCATCCGGTCGATGAACAGCACGCCGTCGAGGTGGTCGGTCTCGTGCTGCAGGCAGCGGGCCAGCAGGCCGGTGCCGACCACCTGGACCGGGTCGCCCAGGCGGCTGTAGCCCCGGGCCACCACGTTCAGTCGGCGTCGGGTGTCGAAATACAGCCCGGGCATCGACAGGCAGCCCTCCGGGCCGTCCTGCAGGTGGTCGTCGGGGAAGCTCAACACCGGGTTGACCAGGTGGCCGGCCACCCCGTCGACGTTGAACGCGAAGACCCGCAGGCCCACGCCGAGCTGTGGAGCGGCGAGCCCGACACCCTGCGCCCCGCTCAGGGTGTCCCCCAGGTCGCGTACCAGCCGGCGCAGCTCGCCGTCGAAGTCGGTGACCGGTCGGGCGACGGTGGTCAGGATGGGATCACCGAACAGGCGGACGGGCCGTACGGCCATGGCGACTCCCTCCGGACCAGCGGATGCGGGCTGCCAAACAGTACCGTCCGGCGCCCGGCCGCCGGCCCGCCGGGCGTCCCGGCCAACCGCCGGGCGGGGGTCGCCGGGGCCCCACGGGTGCGAAGGGGGTCAGCGGCGGGTGCCGTTCGGTTACCACCACCACATCGGGTCCCGCACCTGCATAACGTCGTTGACATGACCCATGAGACGTACGCCCCCGCGCTGCCCGACACCGCCACCGACCAGGCCAGAATCGCGTTGGACGACCTGATGGCCCGGGTCGGGGTCGACGGCCTCGCCGCCGCGCTGGCCCACCCCGGCCTGCTGGCCCAGGTGGATCAGCACGCCGCGGCCGTACGCCACGCGTTGCGGCACGCCGGGCGGGCGGTCGACGCCGCTGCGCTGGCCGGGTACGCCCGGTCCATCGCGGCGGCCGGGCAGCGGATGGGCCGGCCCGTGCCGGAGCCGGGCCAGGCCTATGTCACCGGTGGCGACTGGCTGCGCGCGGAATGGCACCTGCTCCGGCTGCTCGGGGTGTGCCTGATCGCCGAGGCGTCCGGGGTGCTCTAGACGCTCCAGCCGCCGCGGGTCGATCGGGAAACCATCGCAAAACACCTACATGGTGCTTTTGCTTACTTACGGGTAAAAAACTACATTTACCAAATGAAGTTATCCACCACGCTCGTTGCACTGACCCTGGTTGTCGTACCAACCACGGCCGTCCTGGCGGCCACCGCCGCCGGTTCGACCACGGTCGCGCGCTACTCGTTCGACGGCGGCGTCGCCGCCGGCGGCACCATCGCCGAGCTCTCCGGGCGCGGGGTGCCCCTCAAGGTCCGCTCCGCCGCCGGCGGCACGGTCCGGCTGGTGGCCCACGGCACCGGTCGTGCCCTGGCCTTCCCGGCCCGCTGCCCCATCGGCACGACCACCACCACCTGCCCGCGGGCCATCCTGGAGGGCGGCGACGACGCCGACCTCGACCCGGGCAGCCGGAGCTTCCGGTACGGCGCCTGGCTGAAGGCCACCGCCGCCCAGGTGGGCGCCGCGGCCAACGTCATGCAGAAGGGCGTCGCCACCGCCGACAGCCAGTGGAAGCTGCAGATCAGCGGCACCGGCCGCGCGCAGTGCGTGGTCGTCGGCAAGGGCTCCACCCGGATCTACCTCGCCAAGTCCGACATCGCCGTCACCAACGGCGCCTGGCACCAGGTCACCTGCCAGCGGATCTCCACCGGCCTGCACGTCTTCGTGGACGGCAAGGCCCGCGGCTCGGTCGCCGTGCCGAGCACCGCCGTGATCGACAACGCCCTGCCGTTGCGCCTGGGTGCCCGTAACCTGAACGACCTTTCCGACCAGTACGGCGGCCTGATCGACGACGTCTACTTCACGCTCGACTGAGCCGCACCCGACCCCGTCCACCACGTCGCCGTGGGGCCGGTCCGACGCTGGTCGGGCCGGCCCCACGCGCTATGACCAAGAAGGTATGTATTGACGAAGGTGCATCGCGGATAGCGTGTCCGCAT
>DASVVF010000605.1:0-3202 GCA_036386695.1 Catenuloplanes sp.
ACTGGCGACCCAGCTGGGTGATGCCACCGCCGTAGAACAGGCCGTCGCTGGCGTTGAGGATCTTGGGGTCGGTGATGGCCGCGTTGACCTGCGAGGTGGCGAAGAAGCCGATCGCCAGGGAGCCGATCCAGCCGGCGACGAAGTGCACGCCGACCACGTCGAGGGAGTCGTCGAAGCCGAACTTGTACTTGAGGCTGACCGCGACCGCGCAGACGGCACCGGCGATGAGGCCGAGGACCACGGCGGGCAGCGGGGCGATGAAGCCACACGCCGGGGTGATCGCGACCAGGCCGGCGATGGCCCCGGAGGAGGCACCCACCAGGGTGGGCTTACCGTCGCGCAGCCACTCGACGATGATCCAGCCGAGCACGCCGGCGGCCGTGGCCACCTGGGTGTTGATGAAGGCCACCGCGGTGGTGCCGTCGACGGTCAGCTCGGAGCCGGCGTTGAAGCCGAACCAGCCGAACCAGAGCAGGCCCGCGCCGAGGGCGACCAGCGGCACGTTGTGCGGCTTGAAGCTCTCCCGCGGCCAACCGATCCGCTTGCCGAGCACGAGCACCAGGCCGAGCGCGGCCGCGCCGGCGTTGATGTGTACCGCCGTGCCGCCGGCGAAGTCCAGGGCCCGGATCTTCGTGCCGATGAAGCCGCCGCCCCAGACCCAGTGCGCGACCGGGATGTAGACCAGCGTGAACCAGGCGAAGGCGAACAGCAGCCAGCCGGCGAACTTCAGGCGGTCGGAGACCGCGCCGCTGATCAGCGCGACCGTGATGATCGCGAACATCATCTGGAAGACCAGGAAGACGTAGGTCGGGATGCCGGTGCTGGCCCCGAAGAACTTCCACTCCTCGCCGATGAAGCTGGTGCCGGTGCCGAGGTACTGCGTGAAGTTACCGATGAAGTTGTTGACGCCCGCGTCGGCGTTGGTGCCGAATGCCAGCGTGAAGCCGTAGATAACCCAAAGAACGGAGATGAGCCCCATGCTGGCGAAGCTCATCATCATCATGTTGAGTGCGCCCTTGGACCGGTTGAGGCCGCCGTAGAACATGGCCAGCCCTGGTGTCATGAGCAACACGAGCGCAGACGACAAGAGCAACCAGGCGGTATTGCCGGTATTGATCTCCACGCTGCCTCCTCTCGGTTAGATTCCTCCCCCGGCTAACCGCGGCAGCATTGCCTGTTCGCCGGATGGCGGAAGCTTTCAGGGAAGCTGTTTCACGCACGGTCCCTGGCGGGTTTCCGCCAGGTGACGGGTTGTTTCGTACGTGTGAAGAAACTCTCACAGGGAGACCGGGGAATGCGGAGCAACCGCTCAAATGACCCGGTTGGGCGCGCGGGCCGACATGGTAGGCGCAGCCGGCAACCGGACAATCAGCGCAGAGCGTATTCCAACGTGTGCCGTTCGTAGTCCAGCAGCCGTAGGTCGCGCATCGGTCGCCGTAGATGCCCCTTGTGCACGATCCGGACGAAGGCCGGGTCTCCGGCCGCCGCCATCCGGCGGATGCCCTCGACGTGGTCCACGATCCGCTTGCGGATGGTGCGGACCAGCCGGTGCCGGTCCCGGTTGATCAGCCCGTACGCGTCGGCGAACAACCGCAGTCGGCGCGGCCGGTGGGGGCGTTTCCAGCCCAGCGTGTACGAGTCCCGGTCGGAGAAGAGCGGGACCCAGGTCCAGGCGGCGTACGCGACGTCGTAGATCCGGGCCCCGGGCGAGGCCAGATCGAAGTCGATCAGGGCGAGGGTGCCGTCGGGCCGCCAGACCACGTTGTGCGGGGCGGCGTCGTGGTGGCAGATCACCTCGGTGTCCGGCGGCGGCGGCCCGAACGAGCGCCACACCGCCCCGGCCGGTGGTTGGAAGCCGTACTGGGCGTCGTGGTACATCCGCAGCATGGTGGCCACCGTGACCAGCGCCTCGTCGGTCACCCAGTGCGGCGCCAGCGGGTACTCCCCGCACTCGCCGTCGAGGTAGGACAGCACCTCGCGGCCGCGTTCGTCCATGCCGTAGGCGCGCGGTGAGCCGGTGAAGCCGACGTACTCCAGGTGCCGCAGCAGGGCGTGCACCGCCGGCGTCCACGGCCCGGCGTTGCGTCGCACGGTGTCGCCGACCCGCGACACCGTGCTGACATTCCCGCCGTGCAGCGGGATCTCCCGCTCCGGCTGGTGCTGCGTCACGTACGGCCTCCTCCAGCGGTGCCGGCCAGGCGGATCGCCCAACCCCGGGGTGGCTGGACCACCGAGGCTACTGGCTGGGACAACCGAGGCTACGCGTCCGAACCCAGCAACGCGTCGACGAAGGCCACCGGCTCGAACGGCGCCAGGTCGTCGGGCCCCTCGCCGAGACCGACCAGCTTCACCGGGATACCCAGCTTGCGCTGCACCGCGATGACGATGCCGCCCTTGGCCGTGCCGTCGAGCTTGGTCAGCACCACGCCGGTGACGTCCACCACCTCGGTGAAGACCCGCGCCTGCTCGAGGCCGTTCTGCCCGGTCGTGGCATCGAGGATCAGCAGCGTCTCGTCGACCGGACCGTGCTTCTCCACCACCCGCTTGACCTTGCTCAGCTCGTCCATCAGCCCGATCTTGTTCTGCAACCGCCCGGCGGTGTCGATCAGGACCGTGTCGACCTTGAGTTCGATGCCCCGGCGGACCGCGTCGAACGCGACGCTGGCCGGGTCGGCCCCTTCCGGCCCGCGGACCACCTCGGCGCCGACCCGGGCCCCCCACGTGGTCAGCTGCTCGGCGGCGGCGGCCCGGAAGGTGTCCGCGGCCCCCAGCAGGACGCTGCGGCCGTCGGCCACCAGCACCCGGGCGATCTTGCCGCAGGTGGTGGTCTTGCCCGCGCCGTTGACCCCGACGACCAGCAGCACCGCCGGGGTGTCGCCCCGCGGGGTGGCCCGCAGGGTCCGGTCCAGCGTCGGGTCCAGGGCCGCCACCAGCTCCTCGGCGAGCAGGGCGCGGGCCTCGACGGCCGTGCGGGTGCCCAGCACCCGCACCCGCTCGCGCAACCGGGCCACCAGTTCGGTGCTGGCCTGCACCCCGACGTCGGCGGTGATCAAGCTGGCCTCGCTCTCCTCCCCGGCGTCCTCGTCGAGCCGGTCGCGGGACAGCACGGTGAGCAGCCCGCGGCCGAAGACGTTCTGCGAGCGGCTCAGCCGGGCGCGCAGCCGGACCAGCCGGCCGGCGGTCGGTTCCGGCCGCTCGATCA
>DASVVF010000606.1:0-6939 GCA_036386695.1 Catenuloplanes sp.
GTTCCAACTGGTCCCGCCGTAGTCGCCCGACCCCACCACCTTGCCGCCCCGGCTGAGCACGGCGGCCGGCCCGCGGATCACTCCGACGGCCGATGCCACGCCGGGCAGCGCCGCGACGGCGGCCACGTCCCGGTCGCCGAGCGCCGGGCGGTCCCCCTGGTACGCCTGCACGTCGAAATCACTTCGCAGGTCCACGCCGGTGCGCCCCCGCTGCACCGAGTCGCCCACCACCCAGCTGCCCACCACGAACGCGACGCCGAAGGCGATGGTCAGCACCGTCAACACCACCCGCGCGGTGTGCGCCCGCAGCTCGCGCACCGCCGCCCGGATCATCGCGCCGCCACGGTGTCGAGCGCCGCCATCCGGCCCAGCACGGTCGCCGCGGTCGGCGCGATGAGCCGGTCCACGATCCGCCCGTCAGCCAGGAAGATCACCTGGTCGGCGTAGGCGGCGGCGGTCGGGTCGTGGGTGACCAGCACCACCGACCGGTCCAGCTCGTCCACGCTGCGCCGCAACACGGTGAGCACCTCGGCGGAGGCCCGGGAGTCGAGGGCACCGGTGGGCTCGTCGGCGAAGATCACGTCCGGCTCGGTGACCATGGCCCGGGCGCACGCCACCCGCTGCTGCTGCCCACCGGAGAGCTGCGCCGGCCGGTGGTGCAACCGGTCGCCCAACCCCACCGCGTCGACCACCCGCCGCAGAGCCGCGGTGTCCACCGGGCGCCCGGCCAGGTCGAACGGCAACGTGATGTTCTCCACCGCGGTCAGCGTGGGCAACAGGTTGAACGCCTGGAAGACGAACCCGATCCGGTCGCGGCGCAGCGCCGTCAACGCCGGTTCCCGCAGGTCGGTCAGCTCGGTGTCACCCAGGAACACCTGGCCGGCATCCGGCCGGTCCAGCCCTGCCACACAGTGCAGGAAAGTGGACTTGCCGGAGCCGGACGGGCCCATGACGGCGGTGAACCGGCCCGGCGGGAGCGCCAGGGACACGCCCGCCAACGCCACCACCCGGGCGTCACCGTCGCCGTACCACTTGGTCAGTCCGACGGCGCGGACCGCACTCGATGTCGAAGTCATGGCGGTGAGCCTGCGGCCCGACCGTGGTCGGACGCCTCGCCCGGGGGTCGACCGGCACCCCCGACGAAAGTCGGTGGTTGCCGGCGCGGCGCCGCGCCGAACGGCCGATGGGCCGGCGTCGCGGTCGACCTACGCTGGCCCGGTGGACAACACACGGTGGCGGCAGGTGCCCACCAGCCTCTGGTCGTCGGCGCGCCGGGCGACCCGGTGGGCGGCCCCGGCGCTGATCGGCGTGGCCGTCGGCCTCGCCTCGATCGGCGCCTACGTCGGTATCTGGGAGCGGTTGCCCCGCGAGGCGAGCGACCCCGCCGTCCTCGTCCCGCCGGACCTGGCCCCCACCGAAGAATGGCAGCATGACGGCGCGATCGAGGTGGAGCCGCCCGTCAGCGGCTGGGGCGACGTGCTGATTCTCCGGGACCCCGACGATCTGCCGCGCGACCCGTTCTATCCCGTCTTCCTCATCGGACCGTGGGTGGCGGTCTGGCTGGCCGTGGCGATCGCCTTCGCGGTGGCGTTCCGCCGCCGCAGCGCCTGGCCGCTGCTGGTGGTGACCCTGCTCGCCTGGTTCGTCGCCGGCATGTGGCCCGCCGTCATGCTCCTGGCGTACGAGATCGCCATGCGGGAACGCCGGACGACCCGGCTCCGGTGGGCGGCGGCGGCCGGCACCGTGGTGACCGGCGGCCCGATAGTGCTCGCCGGTCTGCATAGCTACGGTTTCGGTGAGGCGTGGGTGGCGGCGGTGCTGGTCGCGGGTGCCCTCGTCGCCTTCCCGATGCTGGCGGGGTTGTGGCTGTCGACCCGCCACCGGTTGATCGCCGAGCTGCGTGAACGGGTGACCCGGGCCGAGGTCGACCAGCAGGCGCGCGCCGAGCAGGCCCGCGCCGAGGAACGGGCCCGGCTGACCCGGGAGATGCACGACGTGATCGCCCACCGGGTGAGCCTAATGGTGCTGCACGCCGGCGGGGTGGAGGTCAGCAGCACCGACGAGCGCAGTGCCCGCGCCGGGGCGCTCATCCGGGCCACCGGGCGGGAGGCGCTGACCGAGCTGCGCGACATGCTGGGCGTGCTGAGCCGGCCGCCGGGAGTCCCGAGCGCCCCGACCGCGCCGGTCCCGACCCTGGCCCACCTGGACCGGGTGCTGGAGCAGGCCCGGGCCGCGGGCATCCGGGTCGTCAGGTGTGACCGGGGCGACTTCAACGGGGTGCCGTCCGCGGTCGGCCGCACGGCCTACCGGGTGGTCCGGGAGGCCCTCACCAACGTGGCCCGGCACGCCGGCCACACCGACGTGCAGGTGGTCCTGGATCGACGCGGCGGTGCGTTGCTGGTGCGGGTGCACAACGCCGCGCCGGCCCACCCGCCGGCTGCCCCTCCGGTCAGCGGCTTCGGGCTGGTCGGGATCCGCGAACGGGTCGAGCTGCTGGGCGGCACGCTCACCGCCGGCCCCGTGGACGGCGGTTTCACCGTGCAGGCCGTGCTGCCCCTGCCGCCGCCGGCTGCGGCGGGCCCCACTTCGGACACTGCCGCCATGCCGGAGATCGGGTGTACTCCGGACGCCGTCGTCGCGGACGCGGCGGGCGTTACCGCACCGTCCGGCGGGCGCACCGTGGGTGACCGGTGATCAGGGTCCTGGTGGTGGACGACGAGGCGCTGGTGCGCGCCGGAGTGCGGATGATCCTGGAGGCGGCCGGCGACATCGCCGTGGTGGCCGAGGTCGCCGACGGCGCGCAGGCCCTGGAGTCGGTCCGCCGGCACCGTCCCGACGTGGTCCTGATGGATGTCCGGATGCCCGGCATGGACGGGCTGACCGCCGCCGCCCGGCTGGCCGAGCTGGCCGAGCCCCCGAAGCTGATCATGCTCACCACCTTCGACCTCGACGAGTATGTGCACGCCGCGCTCAGCCACGGCGCGGTTGGTTTCCTCCTCAAGGACACTCCGCCGCGTGAGTTGGCGGAGGCCGTGCGGACGGTGGCGCTGGGCAACGCGATGCTGGCGCCCAGCGTGACGCGCCGCCTGATCTCGACCTTCGCCGAGCGGACACCGGACCGGCGGGCGGCCACCCGACAGCGCCTGGCGGCGCTGACCGAACGCGAGCGGGAAGTGGTCGTGGCGGTGGCCGGCGGCCTGTCGAACAACGAGATCGCTCACCAGCTCGGGATGTCCGAGGCGACGGTGAAGGCCCATGTCAGCCGCGCCCTGGCCAAGCTGAGCCTCACCAACCGGGTCCAGCTCGCCATGCTCGCGCACGACGCCGGGCTGCGCGACTGACACCGACGATGGCGCCTCCCCGAAGCTCGGGCAGCTGCCCAGAAAATCTTTGGTCAACGTACTAGACTTTCTCGTGCTGGCCGGCTAATCTTCCTGAGGTCAGCAGAGAGATCACCGGAAACGCAGACGAATGAGACCGAGCGTCAAGCAGGGCCCGGACCGTTCCGTGGCTCGCTCGGCACAGCGGTGGATGTCCGGATCACCGCAGGCAGCACCACCGCAGGCAGCAGAGCATTCCGGCTGCCGCACGGCTCGCCGCACGTGTGCGGGGCCATGAAGTCGCGTGGGGCTTCCACACCGGCGGGCAGCACGACAGCACCACAGATGTCAGGAGCAGAGGAAAGGGAGGGCTGGACACCGTTGGATCGCCCGCCACGGGGCCGCAGTTTCAGCTCTGGGGGCGGACACCGCAGTTCCCATCGAACGAGAGGTGGTCTCCGGTCACGCTTATGCGATCCTCGCACCCCACGCCGCCGACGGCGGCAGGTGCGGATACGACAACCCGACGAGCATGTCGGTAGATGGTGTTTTCAACCCGTAACCCTGGGCCCCGGCGCTCCCGCGCCGGGGCCCTCGTCATGGAGAAACGTATATGGCCCAACCCGATGACATGTTCGGCGACGACACCTATCCCGCCTACACGATGGGCCGCGCCGCGGAAATCACCGGCGCTTCGCAGGACTTCCTGCGCCGCCTCGACGAAGCGAAACTGATCACCCCGTTCCGGTCGGCCGGCGGACACCGCCGCTACTCCCGCTACCAGCTGCGCCTCGCCGCCCGGGCCCGGGAGATGGTCGCCCAGGGGACCCCCCTGGAAGCCGCCTGCCGCATCATCATCCTCGAGGACCAACTCGAGGAAGCCCTCCGGCAGAACGAGAGCCACGAGCGGCACCGGGCAACCGGCGGCTCCTGACCGAGCACCCCACCGGACCGGAACGGCAACGCGCGTCCCGGTTGCCTCCAGGTGAAGCGCCCGGGCCAGCTGGATGACGGCCGCCGCGATGGTGCCCGCCCTGGATCTGTACCGTCCGCCCTGGTCAGGTGGCGCTCTGCTGGGCGGTGTCGCCGGACGTCTGGACGTCGCTGGTGGGGGCCTTGGCCTTCTGCAGGTTCTGCGTCGTCGCCGGCACCGGGTCCGCCGCGATTGCCCTGGCCTGCTGCGGGGGCAGCTTGCACATATCCACGAGTTCCTGCTCCGTCAGGGCCTGCGACCGCAGGACGACGTCGGCGTGCGCCAGCCCGGCCGGGTCGTTCGAGGCGACCTGGTTGGTGACTGTCGGGTACGTGTACCACTCGAAGTGGCCGTGCCGCCGTCCCGGATAGTTGATCACCATTCGACCGGTCACCGACTGCATGGCGGCGGCCCGTTCGACCCAGCCGCGCGAGTACGCCGGAATCGGGGCGTGCTCGGTCTCACCGTTGGTGACGCTGTAGGACCACGAGACCCCGAACGTGGTCGAGATCGAGGCGGAGAAGACGCTCGCGAGGTCCGCGCCGATCTCAGCCCCCACGTCGATGCTGTTCGTCTCGGTCGACGACTGCGACCAGGTGATGTCCTTGGTGGTGGCCTGGGCGGTGCAGTTGTTCGTGTCGGTGCTGACCCGCACCTGCTCGCCGGTGAAAAGCTTCCGCTCCCAGGGCTCGAAGCGACACGAGTCGGCCGAACCCAGCTCGGGGATCTCCGCCAGGCAGGACGCCGTCAATGCCGACGGGTCGTACCATTCCCCTTCCGCGGCGTCGGCGTTCATCGTGACGGCCCATGCCGAACCGGCGGCCACGAGGAACGCGGACGCCAGCGCTGCGGTGCGGCGAAGGCGGCCGGTGGGCACGGTGGGCACGGTGGGGGCACGGTGATTCAAAGTGGGACTCCTTCAGGGGTTGGGCACGGCAGCAGCGGTGCCGCTGTGGTGATTCAGCGACGCCGGCGTTCCCGCGACGACGTCGACGCGACGTGGGGAAACGCTAATGCCGCCCCGCCGCGAGGCCGGAAAATTTCACATCCCCTTCATGGTTCTTCACAACCTCTTCAAGGTCCGCTGTCCGGCGGCGTCTTCGGTGCGCGGTCCGGCGGCGGGTTCTGTGCGGTGGGGACCCCCGCCCCGGCATCGACCAGGCCCGGCCCGGTGAAAAAATCAGCCGGGCCGGGCCTGTTCCGGCTATCCTGCCTCGATAACTGGTCCACAGTTGGGAGTTGGCATGCGCCTCATCAAGGTCACGGTCACCGCTTCGCCGCGAGAGCACACCGCGCGTTAGTCGGTCCACCGGCGGGCTCTCGCCCCCGGTGTGGTGCTCCTCGCCGCGAAGCGGCCGCTCACGCGACGACCGTTTCCCGCTTGCTTGAGGAGCTATTTTGCGTGCCCTTGTCCCCGCGCGTCTCGGCGCGGACTTCACCAGGCTGTGGACGGCATCGGCCGTCTCCAACATCGGTGACGGAGTCACCATGGCGGCCGGCCCGCTGCTGATCGCCTCCATCACCACCGACCCGGCACTCGTCGGCGGCGCCGTCTTCGTCCAACAGCTGCCCTGGCTGTTGTTCTCGCTGATCAGCGGCGCCTACGTCGACCGCCTCGACCGCCGCAGGTTGGTTGTCATCGTCAACACGTTGCGCGCGGCGGCGCTCGGGGCGCTGACTGTCGCTGTCGCCGGCGACACGGTCACGGTCCCTGTGGTTTACACGGTGTTCTTCCTCCTCGGTACCGGGGAGACCCTGGCCGACACCGCCTCCGGCGCGTTTCTGCCCGCCATCGTCGCACCGGACCGGCTGGCCACCGCGAACGCCCGGTTGATGGCGACCTTCACGATCGCCAACCAGTTCGTCGCCAAGCCGCTGGGTGCGTGGCTGTTCGTGATCGCCGCCGCCGTTCCGTTCGGCGTCAACGCGGTTACCTTCGCCGTGGCCGCGGCGCTGGTGGCGACGATCAGACCGGTCCCCGCGCTACCGGCCGCACCACGCAGGAGCCTGCGCGCGGAGATCGCCGACGGTGTCCGCTGGCTCTGGGAGCACCGTCTGCTGCGCACGCTCGCCGTGAGCATGGGTTTGGCGAACGTAGCCTTCTGCGCCGCCTTCGCCACCCTGGTGCTCTACGCCCGGCAACGCCTCGGCCTGTCCGACGTCGGCTACGGCTTTCTGCTGACGACGTTCGCCGTCGGCGGGCTGCTCGGCACCGTCCTCGCGCCGCGCCTGCAGAAGATGTTCGGGGCCGGCACCCTGCTCCGCGCCGGCCTCGTCGTCGAGGTCATCACCCACACCACCCTGGCGATCACCACGACACCACTCGTCGCCGCCGCCATCCTGATCGTCTTCGGCGTCCACACCATGGTCTGGGGGGTCATCGTGGTCACCTTGCGCCAACGCGTCGTCCCGCACAACCTGCTCGGCCGGGTCGGCAGCGTCTACTCGCTGCTCGATCTCGGCGGAGCGGCCCTCGGCTCACTTCTCGGCGGCGCCCTGGCCAGCACCTGGGGGCTCACCACGCCATTCTGGATCGCCGCCGCCGTGATGACGCTCGTCGCGACCGCCGCCTGGCGACCGCTGCGTCGCGCCTCACCCGCCTGACCTGTTCGACGGGTTCCGCCCGGCGGGCAGGCACCTACCCGC
>DASVVF010000607.1:0-1639 GCA_036386695.1 Catenuloplanes sp.
TCCGCGCGGTACGCCTGGACACCGGCGAGGTGATGACCGTGGCCGGCAGCGGGCGGCAGTGGCGCTCCGCGGTCGACCACGTGCCCCACGATGCCCTCGCGGTCGACCTGTCGTCGCCCTGGGACGTCGCGTGGTACGACGAGCGGGTCATCGTGGCGATGGCCGGTATCCACCAGCTCTGGTGGTTCCACCCGGTGCGCCGTACCGCCGGGGTCTACGCGGGCACCACCGTTGAGGCGTTGCGTGACGGCCCGCTGCCGGACGTCTGGCTGGCCCAGCCGTCCGGCTTGTCGGCAGCGGTCGACGGCTCGCGGCTGTGGATCGCCGACAGTGAGACCAGCGCGTTGCGGTGGATCGCCGATGGCACCCTGCACACGGCGGTCGGCCAGGGGCTGTTCGACTTCGGGCAGGTCGACGGGCCGGCCGGGCAGGCGCTGTTGCAGCACCCGTTGGGGGTCGGCGCGCTGCCGGACGGGTCGGTGCTGGTCGCCGACACGTACAACGGTGCGGTCCGGCGCTTCGACCCGGGGACCGGCCTGGTGTCCACGGTGGATTCCGGGTTGGCGGAACCGAGCGACGTCGTCCTAGCCCCCGACGGGTCGGTGCTGGTGGTGGAGTCCGCGGCGCACCGGCTGGTACGCCTGGCCGCCGGTTCCCTGCCGGCCGGGGCGATGGTGGCCGGGGTCCGGCACCGGACCGAACGGCCGACGAGCGAGCTCGCCGACGGGGAGGTCAGCCTGGAGGTCATTTTCAGTCCGGGACCCGGGCAGAAGCTCGATGACTCGTTCGGCCCGGCCACCCGGCTGGAGGTGTCGGCGTCGCCGCCCGAGCTGCTGCTCGACGGGTCCGGGGTGACCACCGGGCTGACCCGTCGGCTGCGGGTGAATCCGGCGGTACCGGCGGGGGTTCTGCAGGTGGTGGCGCAGGCCGCGACGTGTGACCTGGACACCGAGCACGCCGCCTGCCACCTGACCCGGCAGGACTGGGGGGTCCCGGTGCGGGTCACCCCGGGTGGGCCGACCCGGCTGCCGCTGATCCTGCGCGGCCTGGACGCCTGACGCCCCCCGCCCGGCGCGGCCAGCGCCGCGCCAGCCGCCGTCAACCGGATCGGGCGGTCAACGGCGGTACCGCCCACCGCGTCAGCTTGACCTGCCGTCAGCTGGACCGGGCGGTGAACGGCCGTACCGGTAGGCCGGCGTCGCCGAGCGCGCGGCGCACCGCGCGGGCCATCGCCACGGCGTCCGGGGTGTCACCGTGCACGCAGATCGACTCCACCGGGCAGCGCACCACGGTGCCGTCGACGGCGATCACCGTACCGTCCCCGGCCATCCGCCGGGCCCGCTCGGCGACCTGCGGCACGGACCTGACGACGGCGGCGGGTTCGGACCGGGGGACCAGGGTGCCGTCCGGCCGGTAGCCACGGTCGGCGAAGCCCTCGCCGACCGCGCGCAGGCCGGCCTCGGTGGCCAGCCGGGCCAGCATGGAGCCGGGCAGGCACAACACCGGCAGGGCGGGGTCGTGGTCGAGCACGGCGGCGACGACCGCGCCGGCCTGGGCGGGGTCGACGGCGGCGGTGTTGTAGAGGGCGCCGTGGGGTTTGACGTAGCGCACCCGGGTGCCGGCGGTCCGGCAGAAGCCG
>DASVVF010000608.1:0-3406 GCA_036386695.1 Catenuloplanes sp.
ACGGACCTCACGGGGACGGACCTCACGGGGACGGCCGCCGTCCACCAGTCGGACACCCCCGTCGGGACGGACGATCCGCACCCGGACGCCGTCGCCGAGACGGACACCGCCCACACAGACGCCTCCGCCGAGACGGACACCGCCGACGGGAAACCCCCCGGAGAAACCGACAGCCCCCAGACCGGCGCACCGGCCTCAACGGACGCCCCGGACCCGACAGCCCTGGAGTCGAAAGCGCCCGGGGCGGACCCCAGCGAACCGCAGGCCGCCGAGGAGCAGGACACCACCGGCGCCGAGGAGCAGGACACCACCGGCGCCGAGGAAGAGGCGACCACTGGTACGGATCCCGCCGAGGCGCCCGTACCGGAGTCCGGGAAGCGGGCGGCGTCGTCCAGGTCGCTGGCCACGACGGCGTTCTGGGTCGTCGCGTTGCCGCCGGCGGCCTGGACGCTGGTGGTCGTCGCCGGGTTGGCGACGGCGGGGGTACTGCTCGGCCCGCCCGCGCTGGCCGTGCCGGCCGGGTTGGCGCTGGCGTTCGCGCTGCCGGGAGCCGCCCTGAGCCGGCTGATCTTCGCGGACCGGTCACCGCCGTGGGTCGAGCGGGTGGTGCTGGTTCCGGCGCTGAGCCTGGCCGTGCTGGTCATGGGCGGCCTGTTGCTGCACACCGCGGGGATCACGCTGGGCCGTGACTCCTGGGCGGCGCTGACCGGCGGGATCGTTGTGGTGGCCACGGTGGGTGCGCATTGGCGGTCCGGACCGGTGCGGACCGAGGTGGAGATCGACGACGCCTCCTGGACGGCGGAGCCGGAGTCCGTTGTCGAGCGCCCGGCCCCGGTCGTCGTGGTCGATCCGAGCGAGCCGGAGGGCCTCGGCGCCGTCGACGTCGTGGGCGCCACGCCGAGACAACTTCCGTCGATCGACGAACTGGTCCGCCGCCTGGTCCGGCGCGTGGTCCCGGCGGTGCGCGGCATCGTCCCGGCGGTCGGCGGCGTGATCCCGGCGGTCCGGCACGCGGTACACGCCTCGGTGGCGTTGCTCGCCGGACCCGGGACGCGCCGGGGCGCGGTGCGGCTGGTGCCGCTGGTGCTCATCGTGGCGCTGTTGGGAGGCGCCGGCTGGCTGTCCCTGCACAGTGCCGCCCGGCTGTCGGCCGACACCGTGACAGCGTTGTCGGTGCTGCCGGTGCGTACGGGGGCGCCCAGCGGGCGCACGTTCGAGGTGGCCGTCACGGGTGTTCCGGCGGGTGACCGGTTCCTGCTGCGGATCACGGCCACCGACTACGCCGTCGTCCTGCCGGTCAGCGGCGGCGACGGCTGGCACCAACGGGTGAGCGTACCGGGCAACGGGCGGGTGGCCCTGGCGTTGTACCGGGTCGGCGCCACCTCGCCGTACCGGAGCGTCTCGTTGGGCGAGCTGACCGCGTTCGACCGGGCCGGCACCGCCGTCACCGACGCGGCCGACCGGCTGGAATGAGCCGTCAGCGCGATCGTCGCGGTGGTCGATCCGTACGAACGCCGGTCAGGACGTGCATGGCGTGGTGTTCCCGGTCGGCGAGTTCGCTGAAGATCGTCGAGGCCCGGGCCACCTGCTCGGCCGCCTTGCCGATGCCGCGGTGGCCGAGGTTGGCGATCGGTGGATCGAAGAATGGTGTGCGCGTTGCCGCGGATGGGTCAGCCGCTGAGTCCGGTGGAGGTCGCCATCCGTTTGTACGCCTCCAGCGACGCGGCGTCGGTGTCGATGCGCCACTTCTCCGGGCTGCCGGGGTGGGTGTCGGTGTCGAACCACACCACCGCCCCGACGCGGGGGTGGGCGATCACCCAGTCGAACAGAGACGTGATCCAGTCGGGTTTGGTCCGTCCGCCGCGGTTGACCGCGCCGACCTCGGAGATCATCACCGGCTTGCGGACGGCGAACTCCCGGTAGATCGGCCCGAACATACTCTCCGGGGTCTCCCGCTCGAAGTTGTAACCGGACACCCCGACCCAGTCGACGTAGGCGTCGCCCGGGTAGTACCGCGCCCGGTCGTTCCAGGAATCGGTCGGCCGGGAGTTGTGGTTCGGGCTCCACACCCAGGCGACATTGGTGGCCCCCTGCTCGGTGAAGATCCGGTGCACCCGCCGCCAGGCGGCGATGAATCCGGCGGTGTCGCGGTCGTTGCGGACCCCGGCCCATTCGTACCAGTCGCCGTTCATCTCCCAGGCCCAGCGCAGCAGCACCGGGCGGCGGTACCTTGCCAGCGCCCGCCCGTCGGCGGCGAGCTTGGCGTCGCTGCTGCCGTTGGTGATGGTCGAGTACCGGGTGCCGCGCCAGGACACCATGGGAATGGCCGCGCCGGGCACGTCCTTGAAGGTGTCCGGCAGCGAGTCCTCCCACGCGTAGAAGACGTGCACGATGCGGTGGTCGCGGCCGAGCTGCCGGCCCCGCAGCCGCAGGCTCTCCGTCGGTGTCATCCCGGCCAGGTCGACGTAGGCGCCGAACAGCGCCTTGCCGGCGGCCACCTGCACCGGACCACCGGTCGTACCCGGGCGGGCGGGGGGCGGGCGGGTGCCGGGCGCCGGCGCGGACTCCCGCACGGCGGGGGCGCCGCTGCCGTCGGGTCCCGGGGTGGAGGGCGCCGGCTTGGAGCAGGCGACGAGCGCCCCGGCGGCCGCCGTCAGGACCGCCAGCAGCAGGGCGCTGCAACGCCGGGGCGCGCGGCCGCGGGCCGGGTCGGTGGTCCAGGTCATGTGAGCTGCCGGCCGAAGCGGCGGGCAGCCTTGCGGGTGATCCGCCACGCGGGCTGCGCGAGCCGTTTCGCCTGCGGGACCCACGGCGATCCGCCGTGGCGGACCAGTCGGATCAGGTCGGCGCCGCGGTGCTCCGGGGTGGGCTGCAACCGCGGTACGGCGAAGCGGTCGTCGCCCGGGCGGTGCAGCCGTCGGCCCACCTCGCAGGCGTTGTCGTGACCGGCCCGGGCGACCACCGCGCGGACCCGGGCGCCGTGGTAACCGTGCGGGTAGCAGAAGGACCGGACGGTGCGGTGCAGTTGCTGTTCGAGCCGGTCGCGGCTCTGGGTCACCTCCTCGACCAGCTGCGCGGTGGTCAGCACGTCGAGCGGGTGGTGGATGAGGCTGTGGCTGCCGATCTCGATTCCGGCGGCGGCGACCTCGGCGAGTTGGCCGGGGGTGAGCAGTCGCCCGAAGTCGGTGGCGGCGGCGCCGAGCCAGTTGGCGTGCCCGCCGAGGTGTCCGACCGACGGGTACAGCGTGGCCGACGCCTGCGCGGCGGCGAGCGCCGGCAGCGCGGCGGTGAGGAAGTCGGCGTAGCCGTCGTCGAACGTCAGGGCGACCAACGGTTCGGTGCTGCCGGCGGCGAACTCCTCGAGCGCCTCGGTGAGCCCGATCAGCCGGTAGCCGACCGACGAGAG
>DASVVF010000609.1:0-6942 GCA_036386695.1 Catenuloplanes sp.
CACGCCGCGTGGTTCGCCAACGAAGCCCGGTCCTGTACGGCAGGGGTCCGCAGCCACCGGCAGGCTGCCTCGCTGTCCTTCGTCCGGTCCGAGCGGTCCAACATCGACGCCGCGTTGGCCTGGAGTGCCGCACACGACCCACTTCTGGGGCTCAGCATCGCCAACGGGTTCGGTTGGGCCTGGGTCGTGCTCGGCGACAGCAGCGGCGCACAACGGATCCTGGCGGCGCTCGACGCGGCCGGCGACGCCGGACAGGTCCAGGACCGGGCCAACGCGCTGCTGCTCGCCGGGTGGATCGAGGCGTCGACCGGTCGACTTGAGCCGGCCCGCGACCACATCGCCGCGGTCACCGACCTGGCCGAGGCCGGTGATGACGTGGACCTGAGAGCCCGCTGCCTGTACTACCTCGCTTACGTCGTGTCGCATCACGGCGAGTTCCGCGAAGCGATGGAGTTGACCGATCGCAGCAGGGCCCTGTACGACGGGCTGGACCGACCCTGGGACCAGGCCGCGAACGGGCTTTTCGCCGCCCGCGCGGCGATCTCCGCCGGTGACGAGGAACGAGCGGTCGAGGCCACCGCGCGGGTGGTGCACTGGCTGCGCCAGGTCGACGACCCGTGGCTGCGGGTGCGTGGCGACGCGATCCTCGGCGAGTTGGCCCGCTTGCAGCACAGGTTCGACGACGCTGTTGGTCACCTTCATCGGGCGGCGGACGCATCGCGACGACTTGGCTTCCGGCAGACGGAGGCGTACCAGGTGACGATTCTGGGTCGGGCGCAGTGCCAGGCCGGCGACTACCACGCCGGTGCTGCCACCCTGCAGGTCGCGGTCGGCAAGGCCGAGTCCATCGGTGATGTGCGCCTGGCCGCGCTCGCCCGGGTCCATCTGGGCCGGGTCCTTCGTGCGGTCGGTCGACCCGGGCCGGCGCGGGTGGCTCTGGAAGCCGCGGCGGCGTGGCATCGCGCTGCCGGGGGTGGCGAGCAGGCCGCGCTCGGCGAGTGTTTGTTGGCCGCCGTGGACGCTGGGGAGGGGGTCCCGGGCGCCGAGGTGCGCGTGGTGCGGACGCTGGACGACGCCCGTGCTCGCGACGATGCCCCGGTCGAGGTCTTCGCGCTCGACGCGCTCGCCCACCTGGCCGCCCTGGCGGGCGACGTGCCCAGGGCTCTGGACCTCTGTGACGCGGCTGATCGACGCATGATGGCCGCTTCTCACTTCATCACCGACCTCGACCGCACTGACGCCCACGCGGTCAGACGGATCGCCGAAGCCGCATCCGCCGGCTGAGCCTTCGCACCGGTGAGCCGTCCGGGCGCTGTTTCATCCGGCCGATGCCACTCTTGCGCTGGTTCACTACCAGATACGCCGCCAAGCCGCTGATGACGATCGCGATACCGACGATCTGCCAGTGGCGCAGCCGCTCACCCAACAGCAGGAATGACCAGACGACAGCCAGAGCGGGCTGAACCACCTGCGCTATCCCGATCGTGCCGATCTGGATGGTCTTCTGCGCGAACACCATCAGCCCGTGCGCGGCGACCCCGGTGAGCAGCGTGAGGATCAGCATGTACGCCCATCCCGTGCGGCTCATGCCGAACACGTCGCCGTTGGCGATCGCCAGCGGAAGCACCGCCACCGCCGCGATCGGGCTGACGGTCGACATGAACGTCGCGACATCCATGTCCCGGCGGAAGTGTCGCGTCGACACGACGTACGCCGTCCACAGGAGCATGGCGAGAGCGCCGAAAACGTTGCCCCGTATCGACGCATCCCCGTGAGCAGGTGCGCTGAACAGGACGAGGCCCACACCGCCGAACGCCACGAGGGCGAACACCAGCGCACGCGGAACGTGGCGTTCATCGAACAACATGGCGCCCAGGGGCACGATGAGGAACGGTGACAGTGAACCGATCAGGGCCGCGTTGGCCACGCTGTTGTGAGTGGCTCCGGAGTAGAACGCGGCGAGGTTCAGCCCGAAGAACACGCCCGGGACGAGCGCCTGGCGGACATGCCGCAGGGTGACCCGCCGCCCGGTACTCCAGAGGTACACATTCCAGACGATGCTCACGGTCGCCATCCGCCAGAACGCGACCAGGACACCTGGCGACTCGGCACGCTTCACGAGCGTCGAGCTCAGTGAGAAGGCGACCACCACGCCAACGACCGCCAACGCCCCCCACGTCCGCGGGGTGAGGACACGGCGGTGCGTCGCCGGCGCAGTGGTCGTCATGGGAACGGCAACGAAACGAGTGATGCGTCGCGGCAACGGTCGCCGGCCTCGACTGATCGCATTAGTTGTCGACCGCCTCACCCCGGGTCGGCACCTCCGGGAACGTCGAGGAGGATCTGACAACCCGCGCCCTGTAGGCGAGGCTACCCGACCAAACCGCGCCTCGGTCAGCTGGTCAGGCGCATTTGTAGGTCCGAGCCACCGCGCGCCGCCGAGCGACCCGGCACTGCCTGCCGTCACGAGTGCCGACTGGCTGTACCGACCCGGCGGGACCGAGGGCCAGGACCGCAGCACAGGCTCGCACCAGGTGTCAGCCCGCGTCAGCGAACGCGTCAGCGCAGCGTCAGGACGGGGCGCAACGCTGCTCCCATGACCCAGGCCGAGTCCGACCGGTGCATCCGCCAGTTCATCGGCGGCGACGCCGCAGCCGCCGCGGACATCGTCGAGCAGGCCGGCACCAGCGACCAACCGATCGTTCTGGTCGCGGCCGCGCTCATCGAGCCGACGGCGCACGACCTGCTGGTCCGGGCGGCCGACCTGGCGGTGACGACCCGCGACCGGCAACTCGTCGCCGTGGCCGCCGCGCACCTCGCCGGTGACCGCGAACGGGTCGACGCTCTGGCCCGCGACCACCTCGTCGACCACCCCGACAGCATCCTCGTCGCCTGGATCGCCGCCGCCGCACGAACCTCAACCCCTACCGCGCCGGCGCCAGGCGTCGGCGCGCATCAGGAAACGGAGCAACCGGCATGAACCGCAAATTCACCGCGATCCTTCTGATCGCCGCCGCCGTGCTGACCAACCTGGCGTTCACCGTGCTCGGCACCGTGTTCAACTATCCCGACGTGCTCTCCGAGCCAGTCGGCGACGTGCTCGCCGCCTTCCGCGAGTCACAGACCACGGTCACCGGGTGGTTCGCCGTGATGGCCTTCGCCGCCGCGCTGTTCGCACCCATCGCGATCGGCGTCGGCCGCCTGTCGACCCACCGCGCGATGCGGGTGGCCGTGGCGGTGGGCATCGCCGCCGCCGTCGTCCAGGTGACGGGCCTGCTGCGCTGGCCGCTGCTGGTTCCCGGCTACGCCGCTGACGCGGGCAGCACCGATGCGGTCACCGTCGCCGCCGACCACGACTCGTTCGCGACGGCACACCGGATCCTCGGCGGCATCGTCGGCGAAACGTTCGGCTACCTGCTCACCGCCGTCTGGACCCTGCTGGTCCTGGCCGCGCTCGGACGCACCCTGGCCGGCCGCTGGTTCACCGCACTCGGCACGGTGTCCGCCGTGCTCATCCTCGCCGGCGTGCTCTCCCCGTTGGGCCTGCCCGTGGTCGATCAGGCCAACTTCGTCGGCTACATCCTGTGGAGCACCTGGCTGGTGGCCTTCGCCGTGCTGCTGCTGCGCCCCCTCCGTTCGGGCCTCGCCACCACGACCGCGCCGGCGCTGTCCGGCGCCAGGAGCTGATCACCATGAACCCAGCTGTGGCGACCCGGGCCGCGTTCCTGCGACCCTGGCTGATCTGGACAGCCGGCTTCCTCGCCTTCCCGATCGCCGGCCTGGCCGGCACCACCGTCGCCGGCCGCGTCGACAGCCCGCCAGCCGCCCTGACCGCCGGACTGATCGTCGGCGCCGTCATCGGCACCGCGCAGAGCCTGACCGCCGGCGGCCGCCTGCACCACCGGCGCTGGATCACCGCCACCACCATCGGCATGGGCCTCGGACTGCTCCTCGGCGCCGTGGCCGTCGACTACGGCACCGCCCTGGCCGACCTGGCCGTGCTGGGCGCCATCACCGGCCTGGTGCTCGGTGTCGGGCAGGCGCTCGCCCTGCCCACCCGGGCGCGGGCGCGGTGGGCGTGGGCCGCCGCGCTGCCGGCACTGTGGGCGCTGGGCTGGACCGTCACCACCCTGATCGGGTACGAGGTCGACAAGCAGGTCCCCGTCTTCGGCGCCAGCGGGGCCGCGGGCTTCGCCGCGTTGTCCGGCGCACTGCTGCACGCGCTCCTGCCTACCGACCGTGCCACCCGCACCAGAGAACGCCTGCCGCACGCCCGGATGGAGAGCCCAGCATGAGCGAGTGCACCGAGCGCAGCGAAGGCCGCGAGCGCATGCGGAAGGAAGGCAACCAATGAACACCACCGCACGCCACGTCATCTTCGGCACCGGCGCCATCGGCCTGGCCACGTTGGACGCGCTGCGCCACCGCGGGGAGACGGTGCGCCTCGTGAACCGCAGCGGCCATGCACCGGTACCCGACGACGTCGAGGTGGTCGCCGGCGACGCCGCGGACCCTCACTTCACGATTGCGGTGACCGGAGGCGCCCGGGTCCTCTACCAGACCCTCAACCCTCCGTATCCCCGCTGGCTCCAGGACTTTCCCGCCCTGCAGGCCGGAGTCCTCGCGGCCGCGCAGGCCACCGGAGCCCGGCTGGTCAGCATGGAGAACGTCTACCTCTACGGACGCCCCGCCGGGCAACCACTCACCGAGACCCGCACCCACGCGGCACACACCCGCAAGGGAAAACTACGCGCCGCCATGGCGGCTGACCTGCTCGCGGCGCACCGGGCCGGGCGGGTTCAGGTCGCCCTCGGCCGGGCCTCGGACTACTTCGGTCCACGCGGCGGCGCCCAGTCCAACCTCGGCGACCGCGTCTTCCCCGCCGCCCTGACCGGAGGGACCGCCACCGTCCTGGGCGACCCGGATCAGCCGCACACCTACACCTACATCCCGGACATCGGCGAGGGCCTCGCCGTGCTCGGCGAACACCCCGACGCCCCCGGACAGGCCTGGCACCTACCCAACGACCCCGCCACCCGCACCACCCGCCAGCTCGTGGACGCGGTTCACCGGCAGGCCGGCCAGCCCCGAACCCGGCTACGCCGGGCCCATCCCGCCCTGCTCCGCCTCGCCGCGCTCACCAATCGCACCGTCCGCGAGCTGCTCGAGATGCAGTACCAGTTCGAGGAACCGTTCATCGTCGACAGCAGCAGGATCGCCACCCATCTCGGCGTCCACGCCACCCCGATCGACCAGGCCGTGGCAGACACCTTGGCCAGCTACCGCAGCGCCGCACCGGCACCGGCCCGCCATGGCTGAGCGCGGCGCGACCGCATACCCCCGGGGTGGGTCAGCCTGGCCTTGGGCTCCGGGGGCGGACCGGTCCGTCGCATCATTCTGCGTCCTCCTGCACAACACCTTGACTTACTTACAGCGTAAGCGTACACCTTACGTTGTAAGCGAAGAGCCACACCCACCGTGCTGGAGACAACGATGAAGACCCGGAAACGCACCCGACCGGCGAACACCCCGGCCGTGACACCCGGCGCGGCGACGATGGCCGCGATGGTTCAGGACCAGTACGGCGAGGCCGAGGACGTCCTACGCCTGGAGCGGATCAACCGTCCGGAGATCGCAGCCGGGGAGGTCCTGGTGCGGGTGCACGCCGCCGGCGTGGACCGCGGGGCGTGGCATCTGATGAGCGGGCTGCCCTACCCGGTGCGGCTGGTGGCCGGCGTCCGTACCCCCAGAACCCGGGTCCGGGGCATGGAGCTCGCCGGGCGGGTCGCGGCGGTCGGTAGCGGCGTGACCGGGTTCAAGGTCGGCGACGAGGTGTTCGGCATCGGGGAGGGCGCCTTCGCCGAGTACGCGACCGCGAAACAGGGCATGATCGCGCCGAAGCCCGCGAGCCTGAGCTTCGAGCAGGCCGCGGCGGTCGGCGTCTCGGCCTGCACCGCGCTGCAGGCCGTCCGCGACCACGGCCGGGTCCAGCCGGGACAGCAGGTGCTGGTGCTCGGCGCGTCCGGAGGTGTCGGCACGTTCGCGGTGCAGATCGCCAAGGCGTTCGGCGCCGTCGTCACCGGCGTGTCCAGCACGTCCAAGGTGGAGCTGGTCCGATCCATCGGCGCGGACCACGTCATCGACTACACCCTCACCAACGTCACCGACGGCCTTCAACGCTACGACGTGATCCTCGACATCGGTGGGAACCGTCCACTGACCGCGTTGCGGCGCGCACTGACCCCCCGCGGCACGCTGGTGATCATCGGAGGGGAGACCGGCGGCCGCTGGCTGGCCGGCACCGACCGGCAGCTACGGGCGATGGCCCTGTCCCCATTGATCGGCCAGACACTGCGCACGTTCGTTGCCACGGAGCGCTCCGAAGACCTGGCCGTACTCGCCGAGCTCATCGAATCGGGCACGGTGACACCGGTCATCGACCGGACCTACCCGCTGGCCGAGGCCCCCGCCGCCATCCGGCACATGCAGGACGGGCTCGCCCGGGGCAAGGTCGTCATCACCATCTGAGTCACCGCTGACGGCCCAGGACCACCAATCCGGGGCGCCATCGCCGGCTGGGCCGGTTCGCGTCATCCCACGCACCACGAGAGACGGAAAGGGAACTCCCATGACAAGCATCGTCGTCGACGTCGCACCGCGAGCACCGGCACGCACTGCCGGTGTCCCACCCCGCACAGCCGGACGCATCGCCGGCTGGGGCATCCTGGCGATGGCACTCATCGCCGCGTTCGCCGAATTCTCCGTACGCCAACGGCTCGTCGTACCGGACGACGCCACGGCCACCGCCACCAACCTCATGGCCCACGAGCTGCTGTGGCGCTTCGGCATCGCGGCCTTCCTCGTGGTGATCGTCCTCGACGTGGTGGTCGCCTGGGCGCTGTACTACCTGTTCAAGCCGGTCAACAAACCCGTCTCGGGCCT
>DASVVF010000610.1:0-8250 GCA_036386695.1 Catenuloplanes sp.
GGCGGTGGCCGCGGCGGCCTTCCTGGTGGCGGCGGCCCTGGCGGCGGCTTCCTTCCGGGCGGCCGCGGCGGCTGCCTTGTCGGCGACGGTCTTCTCCTTGGCGGCCTTGGCCGCGGCCGCCTGATCCGTGGCGGCCGTCTCAGCGGCGGCCTTCGCGGTGGCGGCCCTGGCGGCTATCGCCTTGTCCCCGGTGACCCGGTCCCCGTTCACGTCGCCGCCGAGACCGGAGCCCGAGGAGGACCGGTCGGCGTCTCCGGCGGAACTGGCGCTGACGCTGCCGATCGTCAGCAGCAACAGGATGATGCTCAGCGCGCTTCCGCCGACGGCGGTGGCGACCTTGTGGCGTTTCACCCAGCCATGGCGGTCCTCGTCGCCCACCAAGGGGCGGTCCTGGTCGCCCACCGATGAGCCCTCGTCGCCCACCGATGCGGCGGAGCCGGGTTGCGCCGGTTGCGACGACTCGTCCGGTCGCCCGCCGGCGGGCAGCGTCCCGGCCGATGGGGTCAGCGGGCGGCGCGGTGGAGGGTTGACTGCCGCTTCGGAGGTGTCGTCGTTCATGTGCCGTCCCTGGTCGGTGTGTCCCATCCCTGACGCCAGATCTTCGGCAGGCGAGCCACCCAGGTGAGGAGTCGGCCACCCCAACCTGCCGTCAACCTATGTTGACACGCAGGGTCGCCGTCAACTACGGTTGACAAATGAGTGAGGCAACTGATCTGGCGGCGGCCGCCAGCAGCCCGGACGCGCGTGTCGGCCTCCGGGCCGCGCTCGCGCTGCGCCGACTGGCGGAAACCCTCGAAGGCCTGCAGGTCGCCAACGCCAGGCGGCAGGGCTGGTCCTGGCAGGAGATCGCCGACGCGCTGGAGGTCAGCAAGCAGGCGGTGCACAAGAAGTACGCCGGTCGTACTGCGTTCCACGATTCCCGGGAGGGCTAGATGTTCGAGCGATTCACGGTTGCGGCGCGCGAAGTCGTCATCCAGGCGCAGCGGGAGGCCATTCAGCTGCGGCATCCACACATCGGCACCGAGCATGTGCTGCTGGCCCTGCTCTGGGACGGGTCCGCCCGTGATGGCGCGGGGTCCGGCCGTGATGGCGCGGGGTCCGCCCGCGACGGCGCGGGCGCCGCCAGCGACGGGGGTGACCCGCACATCGCGTATTCGGTACTGCACGCGGCCGGACTGGACGCGGCCCGGGTCCGCGCCGACGTCCGGCGACTGGTTTCGGGGGCGTCGACGCCGTTGGGCGAGGAGGACGCTGCCGCCTTGCAGACCATCGGCATCGACCTCGACGCGGTCATGTCGAAGATCGAAGAGTCGTTCGGCCCTCAGGCGCTGGATCCGCCGGTCGAGGTCGCGCCGCGACGCGGCTTTCTGCAGTGGCGCTGGCCCAGTGGGCACCGTCCGTTCACTCCCCCGGCCAAGAAGGTTCTCGAGCTTGCCCTGCGCGAGGCGATCCTGGTCAAGGACCGGCACCTGGGCGCCGAGCACATCCTGCTCGGACTGCTCCGGGAGGGCGACGGCCTGGCCGCCAAGATCCTCATCGAGGCGGAGGTGAACCTGGAGGACCTGCGCCGCGCGACGCTCACCGCGATGCGTGCGGCCGCCTGAGGCGGCCGGCGGCCCGGTACGGCGGCGGCGGTCCCGGGCCGCCGCCGTCGCAGCCGGGAGCAGCGCCGCGCTCATCTGAACAGAGCCCCCCGGGCGTAGACCGGACAGAGATTTTCATCGAGTCGCTATTGCCGCGAAATGCACGGTTCGTCCTGGTACATCCATTGCGCCGCGAACACTACGCTCGGGGAAACCCGGGAGGTGGCGCGATCGAGTGTCTGTCGAGGTGCCAGGGTCGTGCTGGCCGGTACGGGTTCGCGGCACTCGTCAGCCTGGCGGCACTGGCCGTCAGCGCCGTGCTGCTCCCCTGGACCGGCGAGGGCTTCTTCGGGCTCGCCTACGCGGCGGTCGCCAGCAGCGTCTGGTTCGGCGGCACGGGTCCGGCCCTGCTCAGCATGGCGCTGCTGGCCACCGGGGCGCGGCTGGTGCTGATGCCCCCGCTGTTCTCCTGGGCCGGCTCCGACGGTCCCGCGGAGGTGCGCTGGGCTGTCTTCGTACCGGTTTCGCTGCTGATCGTCGTCCTCGGGCACGGCATGTGGCGGGCCCGCCGGCGGGCCGAGCGGGCCCAACGGCAGGCGGAACGGGCGGCCCGCCGGGCCTCCATGCTCGCCGAGATGGGCACTGCCCTGGACAATGCCACCAGCCTGGAGGCGGCCGCCCAGACGCTGGCGGACGGGGTGGTCGCCGGACTGGCCGACGTCGCCGTGGTCGAGTTGGCCGGGGACAACGGGCGACCCGGCCCGACGGCGATGGCGCACCGGGACGCCGTGGCGGAGGCGGCGCTGCGGGCCGCGCCCGGGCCGGTCCGACGCGAGCAGCTCAGCGCGCTGGGGGTGCGGTCGTTCACGGTGCCGTTGACCGCCCAGGGTAAGCGGGTCGGGGTGTTGCTGGTCGGACAGCGTGCCAGTGGTCCGGCGGTCGTCGACATCGACCGGGTCTTCGCCCGCGACCTGGCGATGCGGGCCGGGCTGGCGCTGGCCAACATCCGGCTGCGCGAGCAGGAGCATGCCGTCGCCCACGAGCTGCAGCGCAGCCTCCTGCCCCGGCAACTGCCGGAACCGGCCGGCGTCACGGTCGGGGCGCGGTACCTGCCGGCACAGGCCGAGCTGATGGTCGGCGGCGACTGGTACGACGTGTTGGAACTGCCCGGTGGCCAGCTGGGCCTGGTGGTCGGCGACGTCGCCGGGCATGGCCTGGCGGCTGCGGCCAGCATGGGCCAGCTCCGCAGCGGACTCGCCGGGCTCGCGCTGACCAGCGACGAACCGGCGGTGCTACTGGAGGGGGCCCAGCGGTTCAGCGAGCGCCTCGGCACGTCGTTGTTCGCCACGCTGGCCCTGGCCAGCCTCGACCCGGCCGACGGCTCGTTCAGCTACGCGTGCGCCGGACACCCCCCGCCGCTGGTCATCAGCGCGGCCGGCGTCGCCACCTTCCTCTGGGGTGGTCGGTCCACGCCGATCGGCTTCCGCTCGCCACGGCCCCGGGAGCAGGCCGCCCACCGGCTCGGGTGCGGAGACACCCTGGTGTTCTACACCGACGGGCTCGTGGAGACCCGGCACGAGTACATCGCGCACGGCTTCGACCGGCTGGCCGACCATGCGGCCGCCCTCGCCGGGTGGCCGGTCGACGAGCTGTGCCGGGAACTCACCACCCGGATGACCGGAGACCGGATCAGCCGCGACGACATCGCCGTGCTGGCGGTCCGACTCACCGACCCGGCCGGGACCGCCGCCGGGACCGCCGGGACCGCCGCCGGAACCGCCGGGACCGTCAGGACCGTCGACGGTGGTTGAGCGCCGACAGCCGGTCACCGTCCGCCGGGGGCCCAGGTTTGCCCCCCGGGGCGCCGGGTACGCCTTGCTGCGACGAACTCGCCGGAGCTGCGGAAAGGTGTGCCCGATGGAGAGCCGACTGAAGATCGCCGGTCATCCTGTCCACCCGATCCTGGTGATGTTCCCGTTGGGGTTGCTGTTCACGGCCGTGATCTTCGACGCCGCCGACCTGGCCGGCGGGCCGGCACTGCTGGGCGAGGTCGCCTACTACAACATCGTGGCCGGCCTGATCGGCGGCGCGTTGGCGGCGGCGGCCGGTCTGGTCGACCTGGTGGCGATCCCCCGGGGCACCCGGGCCAAGCGGGTCGCCGTCACCCATGCCCTGGTGAACCTGGGCATGCTGGCGCTGTTCCTGACCATCGCCCTGATCCGGGCGGGCGCCGAGCACCGCGTCGCCGGTGCCGGTCTGTTCATCGCGGAGCTGGTGGCGCTGGCCGGCGGTGGCCTCGGCGCCTGGCTCGGCGGCGAACTGGTCGACCGCCTCGGCGTCGGGGTGGACCCGGACGCCCACCTGGATGCGACAAGTTCGCTGCGTCGTCCCGGCGCCAACCGGATCGGCAATCTCGGAGGAGTGCGATGACCCACCCGCAGGACGACAACGCCATCAACGTGGAGCAGACCGACTCCGGCTGGACGGTCACCGCGGCACTGCCCGGGGTGGCCCCCGAGGAGGTCGCCATCGACATCGACAACGGCGAGCTGTGCATCCGGGGCCGCACCGAGGCCGAGGTGAATCAGGAGCAGGGGCTGGACGGCGGAGCCGCGGAGCGCGCCTTCGAACACCGGGTACCGCTGCCCGGGGAGGTGGACACCGACCAGGTCGACGCCACCATGGACCACGGGCTGCTCACCGTACGGCTGCCGCGCAGTGCCCGGCGGGCGCGCCGCACCATCACCCTCGGACAACGCGGTGTCCCGGCTGCCCCCGACGGCGCGCCGACCGCCCCGGCCCCGGTGCAGGGCGACCCGGCCGCCGACCGTGAGCTGCACCACCATCCGCACGGCCAGTCGAGCCAGCCCTGAGCGCACGGCCCCACCGCGGGTCGCCCTACTTCACCTGCAGTTGACCGGTGCGCTCGAAGGTGGCCAGGTCGGCCAGGACCTCGTCGAGGATCCCCGAGGCCCGTTCGGGTAACGCGTCGATGGCGAAGAACGCCGCGTCGATGGTCTCGTCCGTCTCCCGGATCAGCTCGCCGTCCCAGGCGTCGATCCGGTACGTCATGACGAAATGCTGGTACGTGTGGCCGTACATGTTGGTGAACGTGTACGCCGGGTTGGTGTGCAGGACGAACGGGGTCAGCGAGGTGGCGCGCAGCCCGGTCTCCTCGAAGACCTCACGCACCGCGCAATCCGTGATCGACTCGCCCAGTTCCATCGCCCCGGCCGGCAGCGACCAGTGCCCGTTGTCGGCCCGGCGGATCAGCAGGATCCGTCCCTGCTGGTCGCGGGCCACCCCCCGGGCACCGACGAACAACAATGTGCCGCGGTCGCCGACCGCCGTACGGACCTGCCCGAGATACGACTCCGCCCACGACATACCCACCGGTTCACCCTAGATCGCGACCGCCCGGGGCGCGCGGCAGGGCGCGGGCCGGACCCGGTCGCTGGACCCGTCGCGCCGGACCGGTCGGGCTGGACCGGTCAGGCCGACTTGCGGGTGGTCTTCTTGGCCGGTGCCGCTTTTTTGGCCGGGGCGGCCTTCTTCCCGGCGGTGGCCTTCTTCGCGGGGGCGGCGGACCCGGCCGCCTTCTTGGCCGGCTCGGCGCCCTTGGTGGCCTTCTTCGCCGCCGCGGACTTCGTGGCCGGCGCGGCCTTCTTGGCGGACTTCGCGGACGAGATCGGGGTGGCCTCGGTGTCGCGGTCGGGCTGCCCGCCACCGCCACCGGCTTCGCCGCGGGCCGCCCGGGCCCGTTCGACGGAGGCCTTGAGGGCCGCCATCAGGTCGACGGCGGCGGCCGGCGCCTCCTCGGCCTCCTCCGGCTGCACCACCTCCCGGCCCTCGACCTTCGCGTCGATGACCTCCTGCAGCGCCGCCCGGTAGTTGTCGCTGTACTCGTCCGGCTGGAAGTCCCCGGCCATCGAGTCGATCAGGGACCCGGCCATCGCCAGCTCCGGCGGGCGTACCTGGATGTCGTCGTCGAGGAACCCGAAGTCGGGGTTACGGACCTCGTCGGGCCAGAGCATGGTGTTGAGCACCAGCACGTTGTCGCGGACCCGCAGGGTGGCCAACTGCTCGCGCTGGCGCAGCGCCACCTTCACCACCGCCACCCGTTCGGCGTCGGACAGGGCGTCGCGCAGCAGCACGTACGGCTTGGTGGCGGCGCCGTCGGGCTCCAGGTAGTACGCCTTGGCGTAGAGGATCGGGTCGACCTGGTCGGCGGGCACGAACTGCAGCACGTCGATGGCGTGCGAGGTGGTCAGCGGAAGCTCGGCGAAGTCCTCGTCGGTGAGGATGACCATCTCGCCGCCGCCGATGTCGTACCCCTTGGCGATGTCGTCGTAGGTGACCTCTTCGCCGCAGACCGAGCAGGTGCGCTTGTAGCGGATCCGCCCGCCGTCGCTGCGGTGCACCTGGTGGAACCGGATGTCCTTCTCCTCGGTGGCGGAGTAGAGCTTGACGGCGATCGACACCAGGCCGAACGACACGGCGCCTTTCCAGATTGCCCGCATGATCACTCCTTACTCGCGCCGAAGCCCACAAACCCGCCCGTCGCCTGCGAAACCCGCCCCTGAGCTGCCACAACGCGCATTGGCGCGGCGTCGGGGCACGACCCGTACCGGTAAGGATCGCACCGCTTCGACCGCCGCGCGAGGTCTTCGCCCGTGCGGCTGCCCGGGACCGGTGGTGCGTCCTATGGTGAACGGGTGCCCGGTGCGCCGCTCCGTCCGATGCTGGCCACCACCGGGGACCTGCCGGTGGGTGGCGGATGGAGTTACGAATTCAAGTGGGACGGGGTCCGGGTCCTCGCCGAACTGGCCGGCGGCCGGCTGCGCCTGTGGGCCCGCTCCGGTGCCGAGGTCACCGCCGCCTACCCGGAGCTGGCCCCGCTGACCGGCGCGCTCGGCGCGGCCGGCAGCACCGACGCGGTGCTGGACGGTGAGGTGGTGGTGCTCACCAGGGCGGGGCGCCCGTCGTTCACCACGCTGGCGGAGCGGATGCACGTACGCGATCCGGCCCGGGCGGCCCGCCTCGCGGCGACGCTGCCGGCCACCTACATGATCTTCGACGTGCTCCGGCTCGGCGGGGTCGATCTCACCGGCCGGCCCTACGAGGAGCGCCGTCGGCGACTCGCCGCGCTCGGTCTGGGTGCGCCGCACTGGACCGTGCCCCCGGACTATTCCGACGGACCGGCGACCCGGGCCGCCGCCGAGGAGAACGATCTGGAGGGGGTGGTCGCCAAGCGCGCCGGGTCGCTCTACCTGCCGGGCGCGCGCTCGCCCGACTGGATCAAGGTCAAGCTGGACCTCACCGCCGACTTCGTCATCGGCGGTTGGCGTCCCGGTGCCCGCAAGCTCGGTGGGTTGCTGGTCGGCGCTCCGGATGAGCACGGTGGGCTGCACTTCCGGGGCCGGGTCGGCGGGGGGATCGGCGGTGAGGCCGAGCGTGAGCTGCTGACCGTGCTGGCGCCGTTGGCGACGGCCCGCTCGCCGTTCACCGGCAGCCCGGTGCCGCGCGAGGACGCCCGCGGCGCCCGCTGGGTCCGCCCGGAGTTGGTCGTGGAGATCAAATACGGCCAGCGTACGCCGGACGGGCGGCTGCGCTTCCCGCGTTTTCTGCGGCTGCGACCGGATAAGACGGTGGACGAGTGCATCGAGGGGATCTGACATGCCGGCTCAGCGGTTCACCGTCGAGGTGGAGGGACGCGACCTTGAGCTGTCCAATCTGGACAAAGTGCTCTACCCGGCGACCGGCTTCACCAAGGGCGAGGTGATCGACTACTACACCCGCGTCGCGCCGGTGCTGTTGCCGCATCTGCGCGACCGCGCCCTCACCCGGATCCGCTACCCGAACGGAGTGGACGGCCCGTTCTTCTTCGAGAAGAACAAGCCCGCCGGCACCCCCGGGTGGGTGCGTCTGGAGACCCTGCCGGCTCCGGGTTCCAGTTCCGGGCGGGAGATGCTCGACTACGTCGTCGTCGACGGGTTGGCCACGCTCGTCTGGGTGGCGAACCTCGCCGCGCTGGAGCTGCACACCCCGCAGTGGCGGATCGGCCACGACCCCGACCTGATGGTGGTCGACCTGGACCCGGGGGCGCCGGCCGCGCTGCGGGAATGCTGCGTGGTCGCGGTGCTGATGCGCGACCGGCTGGCCGCCGACGGGGTGGCCGCGTACCCGAAGACCTCGGGCAAGAAGGGCATGCAGCTGTGCTGTCCGGTGGCCGGCACGCAGAGCGCCGAGGAGGTGTCCGGCTACGCCCGGCGGATCGCCGAGGAGCTGGAACGGATGGCCCCGGGGTCGATCACCGCGAAGATGGCCAAGCGACTACGCCCCGGCAAGATCTTCATCGACTGGAGCCAGAACAACGCGGCGAAGACCACCGTCGCGCCGTACTCACTGCGCGCCCAACCGGAACCGACCGCGTCCACGCCGTTGACCTGGGAGGAGGTCGAGGCGATCGCGTGTGGCGAGGCGGAAGCCCGCCAGTTCGGCGCCGTCGAGGTGCTCCAGCGCGTCGAGCGGGACGGCGACCTGCTGGAACCGCTGTTCGTCGCCGGTCCGACGGTGCCGGTGCGCTGACCCCCGGCGATCGCGGGGGCGGACCGGTGCCAACCCGGGCGCCAACCACAGCGGCGACGTGGTACGGAGCCAGGGCTCC
>DASVVF010000611.1:0-9992 GCA_036386695.1 Catenuloplanes sp.
CGCCACGCCGGCCGCCACGACGGCGGTCCCGACGGACAGCTCGGTGAGGCTCAACGCGGTGGCCGTCGCGCCCGAAGGGGTCAGGGCCAGCAGAACCCCGAGACCGGCCACGGTCAGCCCGGCACCGAGCAGTTCCCCGGATTGGACCCGGCGGCCCAGCGCCAGCGCGCCCAGCGGCACGGCGAACACCAGGGTCAGCGCACCCAGTGGCTGGACCACGCTCAGCGCGCCGTACCGCAGGGCCAGCACGTGCAGCAACGCGCCGAGGACGTTGCCGCCGACGGCGAGCGCCCAGCCGAAGCCCCGGGCCGGCGTCGCGGTGCCCGCGCCGCGCCGGGCCGGGTCGGCCGTGCGCTGCTGGGCCACCGCACCGGCGGCGTAGGCGCCGGCCGACAGGACGGCCAGCGCAACGGCCAGGGCCGTCGCCGTGTTCACGACCGCGCCCCGGTGCGGGGTACCACAATCTGAGCCATGCGTTGACGATGCGCCCCCGGCCCGGTCCCGGTCGTCGTCCCCACGCGGGCCGGCACGTACCGCATCCGCGGTAGGGGCGCCCCCTGCGGGTGCCCCTGGGCCACCACCGGGGCCGGGCCCGCGCGACGCGGGACCACGGCAAGCGCCGAGGGGCGGCGGGTCAGCCGGGTCGGCGCGCCGGCGCGACCAGACCGCTCTGGTACGCCATCACCACGAGCTGTGCCCGGTCCCGGGCGCCGAGCTTCATCATCGCCCGGTTGACGTGGGTCTTGGCGGTCAGCGGGGAGACGTACAGCTTCTCGGCGATGTCATCGTTGGAGAGCCCGCCGGCGACCAGGGCGACGACCTCGCGCTCCCGGTCGGTCAGCACCCTGAGCTGCGCCGGCGGGGGCAGTTCCGCGCCGGCGGGGTGGGTCAGGAACTGTTCGATCAGCGAGCGGGTCGCCGTCGGCGACAGCAGCGCCTCGCCCCGGGCCACCAGCCGGATGGCGTCCAGCAGATCGTCGGGCTCGACCCCCTTGCCCAGAAAGCCGCTCGCGCCGGCCCGCAGTGCCCGCACGACGTACTCGTCGATCTCGAAGGTGGTCAGGACAAGCACCCGTACCCCGGCGAGGTCCTCGTCGGCGCTGATCAACGCGGTGGCGGCGAGCCCGTCCAGGTCCGGCATCCGGATGTCCATCAGCACCACGTCGGCGCGCAGGGACCGGGCCAGCTCCACCGCCTCCCGGCCGGTGGTGGCCTCCCCCACCACCCGCAGGTCGGGGGCGGAGTCGATCAGGACCCGGAAGCCGGCCCGCAGCAGGGCCTGGTCGTCAGCGAGCAGTACCCGGATCATCCCGGTCGTGTCCTTCCGGTAGGGGCAGCGCGGCGTGTACGGCGAAGCCGCCGTCCGGCTCGGGGCCGGCGTGGAAGGTGCCGCCGACCGCGGCCACCCGTTCCCGCATGCCCAGCAGCCCGTGGCCGGAACCATTGTCGCCGGCCGGGGCGCAGGACGGACCGTCGCCGGTGGCCGGCGTGTTGCGCACGTCGATGACCAGTTGGTCGGCGGTGTAGACGAGGTTCAGGGCGGCGGGCGCGCCGCCGCCGTGCTTGTGCGCGTTGGTCAGCGCCTCCTGCACGATCCGGTACGCCGCCAGGTCGATCCCGGCGGGCAGCCGGCGACGCTGGCCACCGGAGGTGGTGGTCAGCCGCAACCCGGTCGCGTTGAACGACTCCAGCAACGCGTCCAGCCGCTGCAGGCTCGGCGCCGGCTCCACCGGAGCCTGGGCGTCGTCGACCGCGCGCAGCACCCCGAGCAGGGTGGACAGCTCGGAGAGCACGGCCCGGCTGGCGGCGCGGACGTGCCGCAGCGCCTCACTCGTGGCGTCGGGATCCCGGCGTACCAGATGGGCCGCCACCCCGGCCTGGACGTTGATCAACGCGATGTGGTGCGCCACGATGTCGTGCAGCTCGCGGGCGATCCGCATGCGTTCCTCGATCACCTGGCGGTGGGCCTCCTCCTCGCGGCTCTGCTCGGCCCGGCGGGCCCGCTCCTCGACCGCCGCGACGTACGCCCGGTGGTTGCCGACCGCCAGGCCGACGGCGGTGGTCATGGCGGTGAACACCATGGGCAGCAGGGTCGCCGCGTCGGTCCAGGAGTCCGCCGAGATCAGCACCGACCCGGCGCCCAGACACACCGCGCTGGCCCCGCCGGCCCACAACGCGGTAACCCGGTCGAGCCGCGACCCCACCGTGTACGCCGCCACCCCCACCGCGAGCACGAAGGGGTGGCGCGGCCCGACCAGCACCATCAACGCAAGCACGCCCACGGTCAGGTAGGCCAGCACCGCCAGCGGCCATCGGCGGCGCAGCACCAGGGCGGCGAAGACCAACGCGGTCGCCGCCGACTGCGTCGGCGTCAGCGCCGACCGGACCGGCTCGTCCAACTCCGGAGCACGACGGCTACCGATCACCACCAGCGCGCAGAGGACCCCGGCCAGCAGACCGTCGAGCAGGTACGGGTGGGCGCGCACCGCGGCCCGCCACCGCCCCAACGTCCCCATCGGGCAACCGTACGGTAGCCGCGGACCGCTCAGCGTCGTCGAGCGGCGGTAACCGGTGTACCGCGGTGGCGGTACGGTCGGTACGGGCCGTGGGTCAGCCGGCGACGCCGAACCGGTACACCGTGCTGGACCGGTACGCCGCCCCGGGGCGCAGCACCGTCGACGGGAACCGCGGCTGATTGGGTGAATCCGGGAAGTGCTGGGTCTCCAGGCAGAACGCGTCGCCCTGGCGGTAGGCCCGCCCGCCGGTGCCCACCAGTGTGCCGTCGAGGAAGTTGCCGCCGTAGAACTGGATACCCGGCTCGGTGGTGTGCACTTCCAGGGTCCGCCCGCGGTCCGGCTCGCCGACCCGGGCGGCGGGTTCCAGCGCTGTGTACGAGTCGTCGCGCCGGTCGAGGACCCAGTTGTGGTCGTAGCCCTGGGCGTAGCGCAGCTGGGCGGAGCCGTCCCGGTTGCGGGCGCCGATCGCGGTGGCGGTGGTGAAGTCCATCGGCGTACCGGCCACCGGGGCCAACTCCCCGGTGGGGATGAGGGTGTCGTCGACCGGTGTGTAGCGGCTGGCGGCCAGCCGCAGCAGGTGCCCGTCGACACTGCCGGCGCCCTCGCCGGCGAGGTTGAAGTACGCGTGGTTGGTCAGGTTGACCACGGTGGTGGCGTCGGTGCTGGCCTCGTAGTCGATGCGCAGGTCGCCGCCGGCGCGGGTGCCGGTGAGGGTGTACGTGACGGTGACCCGCAGCGTGCCGGGGTAGCCCTGGTCGCCGTCCGGGCTGGTGTGCCGCAGGCGCAGCGCGACCGCGTCGGCGCCCGGGAGCGGGGTGGCCGCCCAGACCCGCTTGTCGAAACCCACCTCGCCGCCGTGCAGGCTGTTCGGCCCGTTGTTGACCGGGACCCGGTACTGCTCGCCGTCGAGGGTGAAGCGGCCGGCGCGGATCCGGTTGGCGAACCGACCGGCGACACAGCCGAAGTACGGGCTGCTCCGCTCGTAGTCGCCCAGTTCGGCGAAGCCCAGCGTGACGTTGGCCGACCTGCCGTCCCGGTCGGGCGTCTCGACGCTCTGCAGGATGGCGCCGTAGTTGAGGATCGCCACCCGCAGGGCGCCGTGGGCGAGGGTGTGCCGGTCGACCGGCTCGCCGCCGGACGTGGTGCCCCAACCCTCGGTGGTGATGCGGGGGGCGTGCTCGGAGCCGGACATCTGCCTCATCCCGGTCTGGACGGACCGCCCCCGCGGGCTCGCTGGCGCCACGCGAGCCGGACCGGAGCGCCCCGGTGCGCCACCGGGCGGGCTCCACCGTACGACGCGCCGGTTGCCACGCGGCCGCCGGGCCGGCCGTCGCGGTGGCGCCCCGGGGACCTCCGGCGGCAGCGCGTGCGACGATCGCATCGACCGCCCGCCCAGCCCGGGGAGTGACCCAGACGTGAACGCGCCCGCGCCCGACACGATGACCGCCGCCCGCCTGTACGGCGTCGCCGACCTGCGCACGACCACCGAGCCCCGGCCGATCCCCGGGCCGGGCGAGAGCCTGGTCCGGGTGAGCGCGGTCGGCCTGTGCGGTTCGGACCTGCACTGGTACACCGAGGCCGGCATCGGCGACGCCCGGCTGGCCGAGCCGCTGGTGATCGGCCACGAGTTCGCCGGGGTGGTCGTCGACGGCCCCCGGGCGGGGCAGCGGGTGGCGGTCGACCCGGCGATCGCGTGCGAGCGGTGCGAGACCTGCCGCCGCGGCTGGGGCAACCTGTGCCCCCGGGTGCGGTTCGCCGGCCACGGCGGGCTGGACGGCGGACTGCGCGAGTTCCTGGCCTGGCCGACCGACCTGCTGCACCCGCTGCCGGACGCGCTCAGCGATGCCGACGGCGCCATGCTGGAGCCCCTGGGGGTGGCGCTGCACGCCGTCGACCTGGGTCACCAGCGCCTGGGCGGGACGGTCGCGGTGGTCGGCTGCGGGCCGATCGGCCTGCTCACCATCGCGCTGGCCCGGCTGGCCGGCGCGGCCCGGGTCATCGCCGCCGACCGGTTGCCGCACCGGGTCGACGCGGCGCGCGACTACGGCGCCGACGAGGTGGTCCACGCCGGTGAGCCGGGCGCCGACGAGCACTGGCGGGCGGCGGTCGGCCCGGGCGTCGACGTGGCGTACGAGGTGGGCGGCAACGACGAGGCGGTCGAAGGGGCGCTGGACGCGGCCCGGCCGGGGGGACGGGTGGTGCTGGTCGGCATCCCGGACGACGACCGGATCAGCTTCCGGGCCTCGGTGGCCCGGCGCAAGGGGTTGACGATCGCGTTGTCCCGGCGGATGAACGTGGTGTACCCCCGGGCGATCGAGCTGGTGCGCTCCGGGCGGGTCGAGGTGCGCTCGCTGGTGACCCACCGCTACCCGCTGCGGCGCGCGGGCGAGGCATTCGAGACGGCGGTGGCCCGCCAGGGCCTCAAGGTGCTCATCGAGCCGGGGGCCTAGCGCGGCGCGCGGGCGTGGTGTCCGGGGCGGGGCGCCCGGCGGTCGGGTTCGTCGTCGAACCGGACCGCCGGGCGCGACGGGTGCGCGCGGCCGCTCAGTCCTGGGCCCGACCGCCGGTGATCCGGGACAGCACCAACGCGATCAGGATGACCGAGCCGTACAACGCCTGGATCCACTCGGCCGGCACCCCGGCGAGGGTCAACACATTCTGGATCATGAAAAGCAGCAGGATGCCGGTGAAGGCGCCCAGGACGGTCCCCCGACCGCCGTTGAGGCTGATGCCACCGATCACGGCGGCGGCGAAGACCTGGAAGATGTACCCGGAGCCCTGGTTGGCGGCCACCGAGGCGAGCTGCCCGGTCAGCATCAGCCCGCCGGTCGCCGCGAGCACGCTGGCGGCGACCAGGGCGATGGTCAGCACCCGGTCGGTGCGGATGCCGGCGGCCCGGGCGGCCTGCACGTTGCCGCCGACGGCGTAGAGCGCCCGCCCGAACCGGGTGTAGCCGAGGATCACGATGCCGATCGCGAACAGCAGCAGGCAGACCGGAATGGCGACCGGTACGCCGAAGACCGCCTGGCTGCCCAGGAAGATCATCGAACTGGGCAGGTTGAAGAAGGTCTGGCCGTGCGAGATCCCGGCGAGCAGACCACGCAGGACGATCAGCATGCCGAGGGTGACGATGAAGCCGTTGAGGCCGAAGCGCACGATCAGCATCGCGTTCACCACCCCGACCAGTGCGCCGACCAACAGGGCGATCGGCACCGACCAGGCGCCACCGAGCAGGCCCAGCCCGTGCGCGACGCCGGGCTCGACGACCAGCCACGCCGCCACCCCGGGGGCCAGCCCGAAGGTCGACTCCAGGGACAGGTCCATCTTTCCGGCGACCAGCACGATGGTCTGGCCGAGCACCAGCAGCGCGATCGGCGACATCGTCTGCAGGATGTTGGTGATGTTGTCCGGCCGCAGGAAGATCGGGCTGATGATCTGCCCCACCACCGCGATCACGATGATCGCCGGGATCAGAGCCAGGTCGCGCAGCCGGGCGAAGGCGATCCGCCGCCCGGCGGGCCGGTCCAGGGCGGGCGGGGCGGGCGGGGTGCCCGGGGCGCCGGGGGCCACCGTGGACGGGGCCGTGGTGCTGTCAGTCATGGGTGTCCAGTCCTTCCATGGCGGCGACCAGTTCGCTGTCCCGCCAGCCGCGCTGCATCTCGGTCACGATCCGCCCGTGGAACATCACCAGCACCCGGTCGCAGACGCGTAGGTCGTCGAGTTCGTCCGAGGCGATGACCACCCCCGCTCCGCCGGCGGCGGTCGACTCCACCTTCTGGAGCAGGAACTCCTTGGAACGCACGTCGACCCCGGCGGTCGGCGTGATCAGCAGCAGCAGCCGGGGATCGTTGGCCAGGGCCCGGGCCATCACCACCTTCTGCTGGTTACCACCGGACAGGTCGGCCACCGGCTGATCCGGCCCGGAGGTCTTGACGTCGAGGCGTCGGATCAGCTCCCGGGCCAGCCCGTCGCGGCGTCGGCGACTGATGAAACCGGCGCTGCCCAGCCGGTCCGGTACGGTCATCGTCGCATTGTCGGCGACGGACATCCCCGGTACGAATCCCTGCCAGTGCCGGTCCTGCGGCACGAAGCCGACACCGGCGGCCAGCGCCGCGTCGACCCGTCCCGGGCGTACCGGTTGCCCGCCCACCGCGATCGCCCCGGTCGACGGCTGACGCAGACCGACGACGGTCTCGGCCAGTTCGGTCTTGCCGCTGCCGGCGGAACCGGCCAGACCCACGATCTCGCCGCCGCGTACCTGGAACGAGACATCCGCGTAGCCGGCGCCCGACACCCGCGCCAGGTCCAGCACGACGTCGTCGCGCCGGTCCCGGCCCGCCGCCGCGTCCGCGCTGTTCAACCCGCCGGCCTCGCCGGTCATCGCGGCCACGAGGTCCTGGCGGGGCAGTTCGCTGACCGGTGCGGTCAGGATGTGCCGGGCGTCGCGGAACACCGTGACGGTGTCGCAGATGTCGTAGATCTCCTGCAGGTGGTGGCTGATGAACAGGAACGTCACCCCCTGCCGCTGCAGGCCCCGGATGCGGTCGAACAACCGCTCGATCGCGTGCGCGTCCAGCTGCGCGGTCGGCTCGTCCAGGACGATGAACCGGGAGCCGAACGACAGCGCGCGGGCGATCTCCACGAACTGCCGCTGCTCCACGCTCAGCTCGCCGGCGAGCGCGTTGACGTCGACGTCGACCGACCAGGTGGCCAGCAGCTCGCGGGCCCGCTCGCGCATCGACCGCCAGCGGATCAGCCGCCCGGGCCCCCGGTCGTGCCGGTTGATGAAAAGGTTCTCCGCCACGGTCAGCTCGGGGATGACCGTGGACTTCTGGTAGACGCAGGCGACCCGCTGGCGCCACGCCTCCCGGTCGGCGAGCCGCGGTGCCGGCTGACCACCGAAGCGGACCCCACCGGCGTCCGGCGCCTGCAGGCCGGTGATGATCGAGACCAGGGTGGACTTGCCGGCACCGTTGCGGCCCACCAGGGCGTGGGTCTGCCCGGTCAGTACGGTGATCCCGGCGTCCTGCAGGGCCACGGTCGGGCCGTACCGCTTGGTGACGCCGATGGCCTCGACGACCGGCGCACCGACGACCGCTCGCGGCTGCGGGCGGTCGCCGGTGCCGGAATCGGCTGACTCAGCCGGCACTGTTGCCCCAGAGCGACGGGTCGGTGCTCTTGACGCTCGGCACGCCGTCGTAGGTGCCGCCGTCGGCGGTGACCAGCGGTGCGGCCAGCTGGTCCTCCAGCACACCCGGGCGGACCTCGATGATGGTGCTGTCGTGGTCGGTCTTGCCCGGCGCGAACTTCTTACCGGCGATCGCGTCGCGCAGGTACTGGATGGCGTACTTGGCGTACAGGTCGGCCGGCTGCGAGACGGTCGCGTCGATCGTCCCCTCGCCGATGTTCTTCAGCTCCTCCGGGATGCCGTCGTTGGACACCACCCAGACGTGCTTCGGGTCGTCCGGCTTGACCGCGAGGCCGCGCTGCTGCAGCAGCTGCTTGGTGCCGGCCAGGGCGAAGCTCGCCTCCATGTAGATGCCCTTGATGTCGGCGTGCTCGGTGAACCGGGTCTGCAGCTTCTGCAGCGCCGTCGCGGCGTCCCAGTTGGTCTCCTCGCCGAAGACCTGGATGCCGGCGTAGTTGGCCTTCATGCAGTCGTTGAACGCCTCGGTGCGGTCCCGGCCGTTGATGGAGTCCAGGCCGCCCTGCAACATGACGACCTTGCCCTTGCCGCCGAGCTTGGCGCCGAGGAACTTGCACGCCTTCTCGCCGTACGCGCGGTTGTCGGCGCGCACGACCATGAACACGTCGCCCTGGTCGGGGCGGGTGTCGATGGTGACCACCGGGATCCCCTTGGTCTTGAGGGTCTGCAGGGTCGGGGCGATGGCGGCGGTGTCCTGCGGCGCCATCGCGATGCCCTTGACCCCCTGGCTGATCAGGGTCTGCACGTTCGAGGTCAGCTTCGCCACGTCGTTCTGCGAGTTGCTGGTCTTGAGCTCCACACCGAGCTCACCGGCGAACTTGGGGGTGTACCGGATGTATGAGTTCCAGAAGTCGGTGTCGGAGCGGGGGTAGTCGACGCCGATCACGGGCTTGGCCGCGGCGTTGCCACCGGTGGACGGCGTCGTCGTCCCACTGTCACCACAGCCGGCGGTCCCGGCGATCGTCAGGGCGGTCGCCAGGACGGCCCCGATCGTGCGTGTTCTCATCGTTTGCTCCCTGTGTATAGGCGGCTACGGCTCGGTCACCGTGGGTGGAGCACTGCCCGGATGCCGGTCGGGCGTGGTCAGTCGCCAACGCGGAGCGACATGGGATGTCTTTATATGCTGCCGGCCGATCCCCTGTCCAGATACGCAGTGGAAACATTGCCGAGATGATGCCGAGGCGATACCGGTGCAGTCGGCGACCGGTGCCGGCCGCGCTCAGATCCCGGCACGGCCGCCGGGTGCGGCCGCCGGGCCGCGGCCCCCTCGGCGGTACGACGCCGCGGAGGCGACCACCGTCTGTACATGGGACCTGTTACGGTCGGGACCCGGACCGGCGCTACAGTCGTCCGGTGGCACCCAAGTCACGTATCGCCGAGGAGGCCCGATGTCGCTGACGGACAAGGCCATCTCGAAAATCCGCCAGCTCATCCAGACCGGCGAGCTGACCCCGGGGGCCCGGTTGCCTCCGGAGCAGCAACTCGCCGCGGACCTGGGACTGTCCCGCAACCTCATGCGGGAGGCGGTCAAGGCCCTGGTGGTGGCCCGGGTCCTGGACGTCCGCCGGGGTGACGGTACGTACGTGACCAGCCTGGAGCCGCAACTGCTGCTGCAGAACGTGGCCGTCGCGGTCGAACTGCTGCAGGGCGACACCCTGCTGGAGATCACCGAGGTGCGCCGGCTGTTCGAGCCGATCGCCACCGGGCTGGCCGCGACCCGGGTCACCGACGACGACCTGGCCAAGATCAAGGGGCATCTGGACGCCATGCGGGAGGCGTCGGAGGACGCCGAACGGCTGATCCACCACGACGCCGCGTTCCACCGCGCGGTGGTCGCCGCCACCGGCAACCAGACCCTCACCACCCTGCTCGAAGGCATCTCCAGCCAGACTCTGCGCGCCCGGACCTGGCGCGGACTGATCGACGCCAACGCCTCCGGCCGCACCCTGGCCGAGCACGAGGCGATCTACCACGCCCTGGTGAGCAAGGACGCCCCGCTCGCCCAGGCCGCCGCGCTGCTGCACGTCAACAGCTCCGAGGCCTGGCTCCGCGAACAGCTGCGCAACGACGACGCCAGCCGGGCCGCCGCACGGGCCGCCGAACAACCGGCCGGCGGCGGGGCATTGTCCGGTGCGGACGGTGCCGATCTCGGGCTGGAGTCCAACGGGGCCACCGCCCGGAGCCGGGCGCCGCGTCGCCGGCCGGCCACCCGTGGCACCAGCTCCGCCGCCGCCACGGACCGCTGACCCGCCCGCTCACGCAACGTGAGC
>DASVVF010000612.1:0-4080 GCA_036386695.1 Catenuloplanes sp.
ATGGTGAGGGTGACGTAAATGGTGAACACTGAGCTTCCGTCCCTGTGCCCGGGCTACGCCAGCGCGCAGTAGGGCCTGATCTGGTGTGTCTTTGTGTGCAGCGAGCACCGCGAGCGTGACCGCCGGTTGGCCGTGCTAGTCGACGTGGGTGAGCTTGTCGGGATTGGCGACGGAGTAGATCCCGCGCACCTGTCCGCCGTCCGCAGTGAGGTCCAGGACGATGACGGCGTACGGGGAGTCGCCGACGAACGGCACCGCTGATGGGTCACCGTTGACGCTGCGATAGGCGATGGTGATGCCCTCCCCGGACCGGGAGGCGAGCGCGGTGAGCAGCCGGGCGACCTTGTCCCGCCCCTGCAGCGGTCGCACGCCGCCACCTACCCGACCTCCACCGTCACCCCAGAGGGTCACCTCCGGCGCCAGCATCTGCTGCAGGGCGTCCAGATCGCCGCCCAGCGCGGCGGCCACGAAGCGTTCGGTCACCTGCTGCTGGACGTGCGGGTCGGGCTGGTGGCGGGGACGTCGGGCGTGGACGTGCTCGCGGGCACGGTGGCGAGCTGGCGGATCGCTGCGGGAGTGCGGCCGAGGAGGTCGGCGATCTCGGTGTGGGTGTAGCCGAAGACCTCGTAGAGGACGAATACCGCGCGTTCCAGTGGAGTCAGGGTCTCCAGGATCACCAGCAGCGCCATGGACACCGACTCTGCGCGCATCACCACGTCGTCGCCGTCGTCGCCGTCGGCGCCGTCGGCGCCGGTGAGGGGCCTGACGAGCGGTTCGGGCAGCCAGGTTCCGAAGTAACTCTCTCGGCGGCGGCTGACGGTGGCCTGGTGGGCAAGGGCCCGGTTCACCGCGATCCGGACCAGGTACGCGCGCGGGTGATCGATCCGCTCGGCGCCGGGGGCCTCGTTCCGTGTCGTCCAGGACAGCCACGTCTCCTGCAGCACGTCCTCGGTGTCGGCGACGCTGCCGAGCATGTTGTAGACGATGGAGAACAGTAACTCCCGGTGGTCGCCGTATACCCGGGTCGGCGTTGTGTCCGCTGCCGGTGAGGGCGGAGTGTCGTGCACGGCGGTGCCTCCTATCGCATGTGCGTGTCCTGAGAGCGGTCCGGCCGCCCGAGGTGTGACATGGCCCAGCCGAAATGTGATCCACTTCTCGTTCGGGCCCGGGACCAAGCCGCCGGCGAGTTGCGTATGGTCGCCCGCCTGACCGCGGCCGAGATCGCCCGCGCCTTCCTGGTGCACACGCTCACCATGGAGCAGCGATCAGCCGCGCGATCGGGGAGTCCGTCCTGGCATTTCGGCGCTAGCCGGTAGTCCGCACCGGGTTGATCACTCGCTGGAACCATCGTACGCTGGCAGTTGAGCGACTGCTCAATACAGGGGGGAAGCATGGGCGGCATCTACGTGGAGACCGTGATCGCGGCGCCGCTGACGGCGATCTGGCAGGCCACCCAGGACCCGGGCAATCAGTGCCGCTGGGACGCCCGGTTCGGTCGCATCGAGCCTGTCCCCGGCACCGCGCCCGCTCAGTTCCGGTACCTCACCGCCGTCCTGCCCGGTATCGAGATAGGCGGGTTCGGCATCCACGCCGGGCAACGCGATCGGCCCGACGGCACCTGTACCTCAGCACTACGCTTCGGCTCCGCCGACCGCCGCTCGTTGATCGCCGCCGGCCGGGGCTACTGGCGCTACGTACCGGGTCCGCACGGCGTGCGCTTCTTGACCGGGTACGCGTACACGCCGCGCTGGGGCGCTCCGGGGCGCCTCATCGACCTCATGTTCCGGCCGCTGTTCGGCTGGGCGACCGCGTGGTCATTCGACCGGCTCCGGCTGTGGCTGGAACGCGGCGTCCCACCGGAGCGGGCATTGCGCAACGCCTGGCGCCAGGTGGCTCTGCGAGCCGCGGCCGTGGCGCTCGTTGCCGCCCTCGACGTCGGCGCGGTGGCGGTCGCCCTTACCTCGCTGGTCCTGCTCGTCATGCCACCCGACCGCAACACACCGGCCGCCCGCCGGTGTCGCCGTCGACCGCCCGACCAGCTGGCGGTCCGGGCGCCGTCCCTCATGGAGACGCTGTGACCTCAATTTTTCAACGCGCACTGGGCGGCGACTTCAACCGCCTGCACCCGCGGCTGCAGGACCGTTTCGGCGTGACCGGCCGCGAGCACCGCGGCTGCATCGGCACCGGAGTGATGGACCGCATCTGGCGCGGCCGCGCGTACGTCCGGCCCTTCCTGCGCCTGGGCACCGCCCGGCATGTCCTGTTTCCGGAGACCGGCACCGCGATCCCGTTCACCATCGAGAATTACGCCTACACCGACTCGTACGGCCGCCCGACGCTGACGTTCGTCCGGACGTTCGAGGTCGCCGTGGCCCGCCGCCGCCGGTTCGACGCCACGATGATCTTCAGTGAGCAGCGACAGACCCTTGTCGACTATCTCGGCACCCACCAGCACATCGCCGTGGACCTGCACCTGTCGGTCGACGCGGCCGGCGGCCTGCACATCCGCAGCGGAACCCAGCGCTTCCGCGGCGGCGTCCGGTGCCCGCGAATCCTCAGCGGCGAGGCCCGGCTACACGAATGGTATGACGACGACGCCGACCTCTTTCGGATCGAGGTGGCCGTCGAGAACCGCCGCTTCGGGCCGATCTTCGGGTACTCCGGCAGCTTCACCACCCAGTACGTCGACCACACCGTCCCCGTACCGGCCGCCGTCCGGCCGTTGCGGGAGAATCCCCACGAATAAGGGTCCGGTTGGGCCCGGAGCTCGTTGCCCGGTGAATCCTCCCGACCCCGGGTCGATGACCGCACCGACCGCACCGACCGACGGGTAGCGACCGCGCCGGGCCGGGTGCCGCCCCGACAGCACCCGGCCCGGCGTTGCCCGCCAGCTATTGTCGGGTCCACCTCTGGTTACTGCCGCCACTGCAGTTCCAGATCGCCACCGTGGTGCCGTTCGCGGTGCCCGCGCCGGTCACGTCCAGGCACAGCCCGGACTCGCGGCCGACGACCGTCCCGTCACTGTTGAGGGTCCATTGCTGGTTGGTGCCGCCGTTGCAGTCCCAGATCTGCACCCTGGTGCCCGCAGTCGTGGAGTGACCGGGGACATCGAGGCACTTGTTGCCGTACACCTGCAAGGCGCCGTTGGACAGCGCGGCCCAACGCTGGTTCGTGGCGCCGGTGCAGTCCCAGATCGCCAACTGCGTGCCGTTAGCGGTGCTGGCCGCGGGTACGTCGAGGCACCTGTTCGAGCCGACACCCCGCAGCACGTCACCGGTGCCGGTCGGCGGGGGGCCGTCGAGTCCCCAGCCGTAACGGAGCCGGTCGAGCCCGGACTGATTGGTGACCGTCAGCGACAGGTTGGTGCCGCTGCCGGTTAGTGACGTGATCGCGCAGGAGGCGTTGAAGCATGGGCCGGGGCCCTGCGTCTGGTTGGCTTCCTTCACCCCGGTCCACAACAGCGAACCCATACGCAGCTCTCGCACCGTGTCGGTGAGCGCGTAGAAGTACGAGACGTTGTTGTTGCCGTCGCGGGGGCCGTTGTAGTTCACGCCGGTATTCATCGGGACCCCGAACTCGGTGAGTATGGCCCGGTCGGCGAACCCGCACAGGCGGGCCTTGAAGCTGTTGACCCAGCCCGCCGCGGTCGGGTGGGACTCACCGCCCAGCGTGTACATGTGGATCGACAGCAGGGTGCCGTTCAGTCGGGCATCTCTGCCCACAGCGCACAGGTCGATGTCCGACCAGAGCCCCGGCACCACGATCCGGCCGCGCGGGATGCTCGAGTAGCGCTGCAGGAACGCCGCCGCGAGGTTGGTCAGTTCGGTCGCGGTGTAGCCCCACGGTTCGTTCACGATGTTGAAGTAGAACCGGCTGTTGCTGCCGTACTTGGTGATGATCGTGTCCCACATCCGGTAGAACGCGTTCATGTCGCTGATCCGGCCACCGGTTGGTGGCCAGGGGGCGATCATCACGTTCATGCCCAACGCGTTGGCCGCGTCGTACGCCGCTGTCAGGCTGCCCCACCACGACGACGCCGTGGTCTGCGGATTGATCCCGAACCGGATGGTGTTGGAGCCG
>DASVVF010000613.1:0-8603 GCA_036386695.1 Catenuloplanes sp.
GGGGACTCCCGCGGCGGGTTACGGCGCACCGACGGCGCGCCGGTACGGGTGCTCGTGGTCGACGACGAGCCGACGCTCGCCGAGTTGCTCTCGATGGCCCTGCGCTACGAGGGTTGGGAGGTCCGCAGCGCCGGCGACGGCGGCGCGGCCGTACGCGCCGCGCGGGAGTTCCGCCCCGACGCGGTCATTCTCGACATCATGCTGCCCGACATGGACGGCCTCGACGTGATGCGCCGGCTGCGCGGCGAGTCGCCGCAGGTGCCGGTGCTGTTCCTCACCGCCAGGGACGCCGTGGAGGACCGGATCGCCGGGCTCACGGCCGGCGGCGACGACTACGTCACCAAGCCGTTCAGCCTGGAGGAGGTGGTCGCCCGGCTGCGCGGCCTGATGCGCCGGGCCGGCCGGGCGTCGATGCGTACCGATGCCCTGCTGATGGTCGGCGACCTCAGCCTCGACGAGGACAGTCACGAGACCCGCCGCGCCGGTGAGCTGATCGCGCTGACCGCGACGGAGTTCGAGCTGCTCCGCTACCTGATGCGTAACCCGCGCCGGGTGCTGAGCAAGGCGCAGATCCTCGACCGGGTGTGGAACTACGACTTCGGCGGGCAGGCGAACGTGGTGGAGCTGTACATCTCCTACCTGCGCAAGAAGATCGACGCCGGTCGCCCGCCGATGATCCACACCATGCGCGGAGCCGGATATGTCCTCAAACCGGCCGACTGAGAACCAGCCGACTGAGAACCGGCCGACTGAGAACCGGCCGCAAGAAGGGCGGCCGGTCCGGGACTGGCAGCACCCGGCCGGGTGGTCGCTGCGCACGCGGCTGGTGGCCGCGATGATGGCCCTGCTCGCCCTGGTCTGCCTGGTCGTCGGCGTCACCACCGGGATCGGGCTCCAGCGTGCCCTGCTCGGGCAGAAGGACAAGCAGCTCGAGGCGGCCATGGACATCGTCAGGGAGCCCGGCGGCCCGCGCCGTGGCGGCGGCAACCGACCCGCCCCCGCCGTTCCACCGGGTCTGGTGGAAGGCACCGTCGGCGCCCGCCTCATCGGCGGGCAGGTGGGCAAAGCGGAACAGCAGGACATGTACGGGGGGTACCAACCGCTGCCCGCTGACGCCGCGGCCGACCTGGCCGCCGTCCGGGTCGGCTGGCCGCCGCGCACCTACCAGGTGGGCGACCTCGGCGAATTCCGGGTGGCGGCGACGAGGGTGTCGAACCGCGAGGTCGCCGTCGTGGGTCTGCCGCTGGCTGACGTGCGCTCGGTTCTCTACCTGGTGGTCCTGATCGAGGTGGTGGTCACGATCGCCGCCCTCGTCCTGGCCGGCTGGCTCGGCGCCCTGATCGTCCGGCGCAACCTGCGGCCGCTGGACCGGATGGCGGGCACCGCCGGGCGGGTCGCCGAGCTGCGACTGGACCGCGGCGAGGTGGCGTTGGCCGAACGCGTACCGCTGGAGGACACCGACCCCCGCACCGAGGTCGGCCAGGTCGGCGCGGCGCTGAACCGGATGCTCGGCCACGTCGCCGGCGCGCTGGCCGCCCGGCAGGCCAGCGAGACACAGATACGCCAGTTCGTCGCGGACGCCAGCCATGAGCTGCGGACCCCCCTGGCCGCGATCCGCGGGTACGCCGAGCTGACCCGCCGGGGCCGCGACACCGTCCCGGCCGACCTCGCCCACGTGCTGCGCCGGGTGGAGTCCGAGGCGGAACGGATGACCGCCCTGGTCGAGGACATGCTGCTGCTGGCCCGCCTGGACGCCGGCCGGCCACTGGCCCGCGAGCCGGTGGACCTGGTCCCGCTGGCGGTGGACGCGGTCAGCGACGCCCACGCCACCGGCCCGGAGCACCACTGGCGGTTGAACCTGCCGGAGGGACCGGTCACCGTGTTCGGTGACCCGGCCCGCCTGCACCAGGTGCTGGCGAACCTGCTGACCAACGCCCGGACCCACACCGCCGTCGGCACCACCGTGACGGTGGGCGTCGGGACCGATGGCGGGGACGCGGTGCTGCGGATCACCGACGACGGTCCGGGCATCCCGGCGGCCCTGCTCCCGCACATCTTCGAGCGCTTCGCCCGCGGTGACACGTCACGCTCGCGGGCGGCCGGCAGCACCGGGCTGGGCCTGGCCATCGTGCACGCGGTGGTGAGCGCACACGGCGGCACCGTGGCCGCCGCCAGCGCCCCGGGGCGGACCGAATTCACCGTACGGTTGCCGCCGGCCGGGGTGAAAGACGACAGCCGGATGGATCGCCCGGCGCCGGGCGGCTATCCTGATCGGCGTGACCCGATGGTATTCACGGTTTACGAGGCCGGCGCCGCTGCCGGTGACTCGGCCATGAAGCCATGACCTGAGATCACCTCCCAGCAGAGCCGGCCAGGGCAGCGACGTCGTCGCTGCCCTTTCATGTTGCGACGTGCAGCCGGTTCTATCCTCGGGACGCCGGCCCCGGGGGCGGCTGGTGAGAGGAATTTTCCGTGACCATCCCCGACGTGCAGCGGGTCAGCGACCACCGCATCGACAAGGTCGTGCCGCTGATGAGCCCTGCCCTGCTGCACCACGAACTGCCGCTGACCCACGAACTGTCCGACGCGGTGATGGCCGGCCGACGCGCCGTGGCCCGGGTGCTCGACGGCGCCGACGACCGGCTCCTGGTGGTGGTCGGCCCGTGCTCGGTGCACGACCCGGAGGCCGCCGGCGAGTACGCCGACCGGCTCAGTGCGCAGGCGGCCCGGCTGGCCGACGACGTCCTGGTGGTCATGCGGGTGTACTTCGAGAAGCCCCGCTCCACGATCGGCTGGAAAGGGCTGATCAATGACCCGGCCCTGGACGGCTCCGGCGATGTCGGCCACGGCCTGCGCACGGCCCGGGCGCTGCTGCTGGAGGTGATCCGGCGCGGGCTGCCGGTCGGCTGCGAGTTCCTCGACCCGATCACCCCGCAGTACATCGCCGACACCGTCTCCTGGGGCGCGATCGGCGCCCGCACCGTGGAGAGCCAGGTGCACCGGCAGCTCGCTTCCGGCCTGTCCATGCCGATCGGCATGAAGAACCGGCCGGACGGCAGCATCGGCACCGCCGTCGACGCCATCCGCGCCGCCGCCGTACCGCACGTCTTCCCCGGTATCGACATGTCCGGTACCCCGGCGATCCTGCACACCCGCGGCAACCGCGACTGCCACCTGGTGTTGCGCGGGGGCGGCGGCAAGCCGAACTACGGGGTGGAGCACGTGGCCGGGGCACTGGCCCTGCTGCGGGCCGCCGGCCTGCCGCAACGGTTGGTGATCGACGCCAGCCACGACAACAGCGGCAAGGACCACAACCGGCAGCCGCTGGTCGCCGACGAGGTGGCGGCCCAACTCGAGGCGGGCCAGCGGGGCATCGCGGGGCTGATGCTGGAGTCGTTCCTGGTGCCGGGCCGCCAGGAGCTCGACCCCACCCGGGAGCTGGTGTACGGGCAGTCGGTCACCGACGCCTGCATGGGCTGGGACGCGACGGTGACGGTGCTGGAGCGACTGGCGACGGCCAGCGCCACCCGCCGCAAAGCCGCGCCCTCCACGGTGTGACGCCGGTCGGCGGGCCATCCGGTCAGCGCGGCACGCTGACCGGGTGCCCCGCGCGGTGCCACGCACGACGGCGCCGACTTCGCTGGAATATCGCACCCGCTCCCGCGTACCCTGGGCGCACGATCGCACCACGGTCGTGTCGGTGCCGCTCCGCCCGCCGGAGGCCTGGCCCGCGCGGCGGCCGGCAGCGTCAACCCTGCCGACCGGCTCGGACCCCGGCCCACCCGACGAGGGACGACAACGTGATCATCACTGCTCCCGGTAACGACACCCAGCAGGCGCTGACCCGCCTGCGACTCGACGTACGCGGCCCCGTCGGCGGCATGGTGGAGATCCTCGCCACCGGCGAGATCGACATGGACAGCGCCCCGCGCCTCGGCGCGGTGGTCACCGACCTGCTGGGGCGGGAACGGCTGTCCGGCATCGAGGTCAATCTGGCCGCGGTGCCGTTCATGGACTCCTGCGGCATCAACACGCTGATCGGTTGCCTGACCCTGGCCCATGCCAGCCAGCGGCAGCTACGGGTGTCCCATCCCCAGCCCTCGGTGCGCCGGGTGCTGGACATCACCGGAGTGTCCGGCCTGCTCGGCGTCCCGACCCACTGATCAGCCGGTCACCGACGGCGGCGCCGGTGGCCGTCGTCCGGGGCCGACTCCCCGGTGGTCGCCGGCGACGCCGACCTCAGTGGCGTGCTTCGCCGGACCGGGGTGGGGCCGGCAGGACCATCGTCGGGTCCCCGTCGACGGCCGGCCCGCCGTGGGTGGCCGGCGTCGGGTAGCTGATCGGCTGGGTCCGGTCGGCCGCCGATTCGACCGGCGCGGGGTAAGCCACCGCCTGGGTCCGGTCGGACTCCGGTTCGACCGGTGCGGGATAACTCACCGCCTGGGTCCGGTCGGACTCCGGGTCGACCGGCATGGCGTACCGCACCGGCTGGGTCTCGTCGGGCGATGACGCCGGCCGGTCACCGGCATTCGGGTATCCCACCGGCTGGGTCGAATCGCTGCGCGCCTCGCGCTGGCCGACGGCGTACGCGCGGCTGTGCTCGGCGATCAGCTGGGTTTCCCGTTCGGCCACGTGCAACCACGTCTCCCAGCGGCTCTGCATGGGACGGATCAGCCCGCCGCCCACCCCGACGATGAGAATGCCGGCGATCGTGGCCAGCACCGCGACGAGGATCGGGGTGGTCACGGTGGTGGCGACCCCGATCTGGTTCAGGGCGGCGATCACCCCCAGGCCGAGGATGAAGACCGAGGCGACGTTGGCGAGCAGCCGACCGTACGACAGGCCGCCGAGGGCGCCGGTGATCAGGTCCTTGACGGCGCTGGCGATGGCGGCGGCGATCACCACGATGACGATCGCCACGAACGCCCGTGGGATCCAGGCCACCACCGCGGTGATCAGGGCCGAGATCGGGTTGTCTCCCCAGACGCCGAAGGCCAGTTGGAGCGTGAACAGCAGCACCGCGTAGAAGGCCAGCTTGGCGACGATGTCGGAGGCGTCGTAGCGGGAACGCGCCAGGGCGGTCTTGACGCCGCCCCGCTCGACGGCCCGGTCGAAGCCCACCCGCTCAAGAATCTTGTCGACGATCTTGCGTACCGCCTTGGCGATCAACCAGCCGGCAACCAGGATCGCGATGAACGCCAGCGCCCTGGGCAGAAACAGCAGCACGGAACGCAGCATGTCCCCGACCGCACCGGCGGCATCGATTTCAGCCGCGAGGTGTGCAGACATCCGGTGGCCCTCCTGATCGGCGGAAACGCTGACGGATGTGCATACCCGGCCGTCGCCCCGGCCACACCTGCCCGGCCCGGCGCCGGCCTGCCGATGACGTCCGGCCCCCGCCCCACCGCCCGGGCCCGCTCGCGCTGCGCCCGTCCGCAGGGATGAGCCGCGGCGACCGCACCGCCGTAAGGCGGAGCCCGACTCTCATTGTGGGGGCGGAAGACGCGGGCTGACCGGCTCAGTACGGTGTGGGGCGGGAAGTCCGGGTCCGGGGCCATTGGCCGGTGCCGTCTGGTTGCCACACCGTGATCAGGCCTGGCGACCGCGCCGGGAGCACCGGCCCCGGCGCATCGGACCGTTGCCCACCATCGATCTCCAGGAGGCGGTGTGAAACGCGCAGCAACCGTCGTGCTGATGACGCTCGCCGCGACGCTGACCGCCGTACCCGCCCAGGCCGCGCCGTCGCCGGCGGTCACGGTGCTGGCCGGCGGCTGCGGCGGCTATCTCTACCCGGACACCACCGGTTCCGCGCCCGCCGCCGACGGGCGCCTGCACGGCTTCGTGGGTTACCGCCACAGCGACTGCGACGGCCGGATCTTCTACTTCGAGGGCGCCGGCAGCTCCTGGCGGTCGAGCCCCACGTCGCTGACCGGCACCGTGATCGACGTGGCCCAGGACGACACCGGGACCTACCTGCTGTACGCGATCACCGAGCTGTCCGGGACGGCTGAGCTGGCGGTGGCGAAGCGGGCCAGCAACGGCACGATCACCCGCCTGGCGGTCGTCGCCCCACTCCCCGCCGGGTGGGGGTACGGCAAGGGCAGCATCATCGCCCGCAACGGCAGGTGGCTGGCGGTCTGGCCGCAGGCGAACGGCACGTCCGGCGACTACGACCTGTACCAGTACGGCACCCTCTACCCGTCCGGTGGCACGGTGGCGCGGGTCGCCGTGGGCAGCGGCGTCGACACCTCACCGACGCTGACCTTCGCACCCGACGGCGCTGTGGTCCTCGCCTTCACCCGGGCCACCGGGACCGGTCGCACCGTGCGGCTGGCCCGTACGACGAACGGCACCGCCTGGTCCGGGCGTACCGTCGGCAGCGATCTGCCGATCAACACCGACTTCCCGGAGTTGGACGTCGCGGTCACCACCGCCGGGACGTTCGTGGCGTGGACGGAGATGACCAACCAGATCTCGCAGGTGGTGGTGGCCGACGACCTGACCGGCGGTTGGCGCCGGCAGCAGCCGCCCGCGGTCTACGACTCGGCCAACTGGGACGCCAACATCGTCGCCAGCGGCTCGCGGGTCCTGGCCGGCTACGACAGCGGCGACGAGTACCCCACCGACACGGTCCTGTTCGCCCGGCGGATCTCCGCGACGGGGGCCTGGACCGAGGTGCCGACCGGCGGCGGAGTGCCCGGCAGCATCGACTCCAAGGGCGTCCTCGGGCTGTCCCGCACCGGCGGTTCCGTGACCGCGCTGGTCTTCAGCGGGGACACGCTGTACGCCCTCAACGGGCTGAGCCTCTGAGCCAACCTGCCGCCGACGCGGGCCGGGGCGATTCCCTCGGCCCGCGTCGCCGCGTGGTCAGGGCAGCTGCCGGAGGGCGTAGACCGCCAGCTGGGTGCGGTCGCGCAGGTGCAGTTTGCGCAGTAACGCGGACAGGTGGCTCTTGACCGTCGCCTCGGAGACGTGCAACGCGGTGGCGATCTCCGCGTTGGACAGTCCCTCCGACACCAGTCGCAGCACGTCGGCCTGCCGGCCGGTCAGCGTCGGCACCCGGTGCGGCGCCGCCCCGGGCCCGCCGTACGGCCGGCCGGCACGGGTCTGCCCCGGCGCGCCGGGGTGCCGGGGGGGCTCCGCGGCGAGGCCCTCGATCAGCCGCTGTGCCACCGCGGGGTCCAGGGCCGCCCCGCCGCGGGCGACGGACCCGATGGCGTCGACGAGCGCCCGCCCGGTGGTGCTCTTGCACAGGCACCCGCGTGCCCCGGCCCGCAACGCCTCGGTGACCAGTTCGTCGTCATCGCGCGCCGCCATGACGATCACCCGCGGCGGCGGTGCCGACCGGGCGGCGAGGACCCGCCGGATCACCTCCAGGCCACCGGTCGGCTGCAGGTGCAGATCCACCACGAGCACGTCGGGGCGCAGCCGGCTGGTGGCCTGGACACAGCCCGGTCCGTCGGCCGCCTCCCCCACCACGTCGAGCTGCGGGCTGCGGCGCAGGATCGCCAGCAACCCGCCGCGGTAGACCTCGTGGGACTCCCCCACCACGACCCGCACCGGCCGCCCTCCGGCGGTGGTGTCCAGCCCGCCGTCGTCCGTGGACCCGGCCCGGGCCGCCGTCGGCCACGGCCCGATGGAGGAGGTCAGTACCCGGGTGCCGTACGTCGTCGTCGACCCGGCGGAATTGGCGGAATAAAGCGCATTTGGTGCCAAGCCCCGTCCCACATCGCCCCCACTTGACCGCAGCAACGGTCACCATAACACGAGCGTATTCATGCCGTTACAGGGTGACACTTTTCGCTCGCCGCACGACGTCAATGCCGCTCAGCCGAGCCGCACGACGAGCCGTTGCCCTTTATCGCGACATAACGGAAAGGCACGCGGTCGACCGGAAAGAAAGAACCAACGGTGAACGCCGGTGGCACACTATCCCGCGAATCGGGCCCTATTGGAAACAGTAATGAGGCGATTCGCCAGGGCGGTGCCACCCCCGGCCAACTCAGCCCAGGCCGGAGCCGCGGGCGGGGGATGCGGCGACCAGCGGGCGGGGGATGCGGCGGCTAGGAGGCGGCGGGCCCCAGCAGGGTGGCCAGTTGCCCGAGCAGCGCCGGGCGGGCCCGGTAGTACACCCAGGTGCCGCGCCGCTCGGCGTCCACCAGGCCGGCGTCGCGCAGCGTTCGGAGGTGGTGCGAGATGGTCGGCCCGGACAGGTCGAACGACGGAGTGAGGTCGCAGACGCAGACCTCCCCGTCCGGAGCCGAGGCGATCATCGACAACAGCCGCAGCCGCACCGGGTCACCGAGAGCCTTGAACGCCGGCGCGAGGACCGCCGCCAAGGCCGGGGTGACCGGTGTTTCCACCAGTGGCGGGCAGCAGAGGGCGCCGCCCCGCTCGGCGGGCCTCGACGCCAGGACCTGCTTGGACATTGACCTAGGCTGACAGGCGGTAACGGAGCATGCAACCCTGGGCGTCGAAGGCTCCGGCGTCCGACCGGGGTGCGGTGACTAGCGGGCTGGAGCGCCGACGCCCCGCCGCCGGCGGCGCACGGCCGCTGCACCGTAGGCACCGACCGCGGTGGCGAATCCGACGCCCACCAGGAC
>DASVVF010000614.1:0-4969 GCA_036386695.1 Catenuloplanes sp.
AGCGGGGCGTTGCCGGTGGTGATGCGCACCTCGTAGATGTCCGCGGACGTCGTCACGCCCAGGAACGACAGGCTCTTGTGGGCCACCGGGCCCTTGAGCACGTTCTGCCACCAGAGCCGGTTGCCCCAACGGTCATACAACTCGACCTTGGTGCTGTCAGCGCGGTCCACATCGGTGAACACGGCACCGAAGCCGTTGACGGTAGCCGGCATGGTGGTGCCGGGAACGAAGAAGTTGATCCTCATCGTGTTCGTCCCCAACGGCGTGAACAGCCGCTCCGCGCTGAACGTGCCGAACGTCGCGGGGTATGAGGCGTTGAGGTTGCCGAACCGGACGGGCGCCTGTGCCGGGTTGGCGCTGTCGGCGCTGACCTGGAACTTGTTCGGCCCCCAGATGGTGGAGAACACAGCGCCGCGCGGAACCGTGGTGTTGAAGAAGTCCGGCGGTAGCAGGCTGGGGGCCGATTGGGCGTCCGGCGTACCGTCCCAGTTGATTTCGCGGCGGCCGGTGGCCTGGCTGCCCGGCGCGCTGGCGTTGTTCGGATCACCCACCAGCGTCCGGTACGCGTTGACGGTGGGCGTCAGGCCGGCGGCGGTGGCCGCCGTACCCTCGATTTTGGTCACCGCGGGTGCGGCGACGACCGGCGCTGAGAACGGCAGGATCGCTGCCGAGGTGGCAGCCGCGGCAGCGAGCAGGGTGAGCGCGTAGCGGCGGGCCGAACGGGTGCGGTAGAGCATGATGATCTGTCCTCCAGATGTCCGCGCCGCCTGGTGGCGGGCTGAACACAGACTGCCGAGGGGCTGTGGGGTGCAGCGCGGGGTGCCGCGGGGTGCGGCAGGTCAGCGCGGGGCGGGTAGTCGACAATCGCCTTGACCCGGCGGCGCGTCCGCCCGGATGCTGGACTCGCCGGCCCCGCACGTGGGCGTCGCTGGCTCTGTGTCATCCGGCCAGGTGAGGCTTACCGTGACAGCAGCTGTTCTGATCCCGACGCGGCGCGCCACCACACCCACCCCCGCCGACAGGTGGGGCTGCCCGCCATCGGCGCCGCTCACCCGGTTCGTCGGGCGCGCCGGCGAGGTCAGCGCCCTCGCCGAGCAGGTCGGACAGTCCCGACTGGTGACCCTGACCGGGCCAGGCGGCAGTGGCAAGACCCGACTGGCCCGGGCGGTCTGGGGTCGGCTCGCGGACACCGCCGGCCTGCGGGTGTGCTGGGTGGAGCTGGCCGAACTGGACGACCCGGCGCTGATCTCGCAGACCGTCGCGGCCGCCACCGGGCTCGGCGAGATCCCGGGCTCACCGGCGATCGAGGCACTCGCCCGGCACCTGCGCCAGCGCGACGTTCTGCTCGTCGTCGACAACTGCGAGCACCTGGTGGACGCCGTCGCCGCGCTCACCGGCCACCTGCTGCGGGTCTGCCCCGGGCTGCGGGTCCTGGCGACCAGCCGGGAGCCGCTGGGTGTCACCGGGGAAACCACCTGGCCGGTTGATGGGCTGTCGGTGCCACCCGAACGCGACCCGCACACCGCCACCCGCCTGGCCGACAGCGAGGCGGTGCAACTGTTCGTCGACCGCGCCCGGATGGTACGGCCGACGTTCGAGCTGACCGACGACAACGCCCCGGCGGTGGCCCGGTTGTGCCGACGGCTCGACGGTCAGCCGCTTGCCCTGGAGCTGGCCGCCGCCCGGCTACGGGTGCTCCCCCTGCAGCAGGTCGTGGACCGGCTCGACGACGCCTTCTCCGTGCTGGTGACCAACGCCCGGGACACCACGCCCCGACACCAGACGCTCCGGGCCACCCTGGACTGGAGCCACGCGCTGCTGCCCGAACCGGAACGGTTGTTCTTCGCGGCGCTCGCGGTCTTCCGGGGCGGTTTCACGTTGGAAGCCGCCGAGGCGGTGGTCGGCCCGGTAGGGCCGGACGGGGCGTTCGGACTGCTCGCCCGCCTGGTCGAGAAGTCACTGGTCCAGGTACGCGGCGATGGCGCCCAGGAGCGTTACGGGCTGCTGGAGGTCGTCCGGCAGTACGCCGACACGCACCTCGGCGCGCGCCGGAGCATCGTCACGGCCCGGCATGGCGAGTACTACCTGGGCATGGCCGAGCAAGCCGAGCACCACCTGGCCACCGACCAGCAGAAGGACTGGTTGGACCGGCTGCAGCGCGACCACGACAACCTACGGGCCGCCCTGGGCTGGTCGTGGCGGAACGACCCGGCCCTCGGCATCCGGCTCGCCGGCGCTCTGGGCCGGTACTGCTACCTCCGTGGCCACTACGCCGAGGGCCGCGAGTGGCTGCAGGAAGCGGTCGTGGCCACCGCCCCGCACCTTCCCCGGGCGGCGCACGCGAAGGCCCTGGTCCGCCTCGGCATGCTGGAGTTCCTCCAGGCCGACTACGACCGGGCCGCCACCCGGCTGGTGCTGGCGCTGAAGCTCTACGACGAGAACCGCGAGCCCCGGGCCGTCGCCGAAGCGCTGCAGGTACTCGGCAGCATCGCCCGGGAACAGGGCAACTTCGTCGCCGCCCGGTCCCGGCACGAGCAGAGCCTGGCACTCTGGCGCCGGCTGGACGATCCCGGCGGTGCGGCCCGGGCGCTCAACGCACTCGCCTTCGTCGCGTGGCTGCAGGACGACCAACCACGGGCCGGCCGGCTCGCCAGCGAAGCACTGCGGGCCTACCGGGACATCGGCGACGGCAAGGGCGTGGTCTGGGCGCTGATCCACCTCGGCGCGTCCGCGCACCGCCAAGGCGACACCGCGCGGGCCCGGCCGCTGCTCACCGAGAGCCTCGCGCTGTCCCGGGAACTCGGTTTCCGGGAGGGGACCGCCTGGAGCCTGGAGCAGCTGGGCTCGGTGGCCAACACGGACGGAGCCCACGGTGAAGCGGCCGCACTCCTGCGGCAGAGCCTGGCCGTCCACCATGAACTCGGCGACCGGTGGCGCACCGCCAGCGTCCTGGAGAGCGTCGCCGGTCTGCTCACCACCGACACCACCACCGACGCGCGGCCGGCGGCGCAACTGCTGGGGGCAGCCGCCGAACTGCGCGCCGCCATCGGCACTCCCGTACCCCCGTGTGATCTGCCCGACCTCGAGCGGCGCCGGCGGGCCGTCCGAAGCGCACTGACCCCGGAGGAGCTCACGGCCGCCACCGCACAGGGGCACGCGATGTCGCTCGAGCAGGCAGTCGCCACCGCGCTCGCGGCGGCCGACGCATACCGGCCCGCTGCCGGGCCGTCGCGGCCAGCGGAAACCTCCGGGGCCACGCCGGCCGCCGACCGGGCGGCACCGGCCCGGACCACACCGCCGGCTCACGGCGACGCCGTCGGGCTGCGGGTGTACGCGTTGGGCCGCAGCCGGGTCCTGGCCGGGGACCGCCTGCTCGGCACCGAGGACTGGACCTACGCCAAGCCGCGTGAGCTGCTCTACTACCTCCTTGACCGGCCCGGCGTCAGCAAGGCCGACATCGGTCTGGCGCTGTGGCCGGACGCCTCCGCCGGCGAGCTGCGCAACAGCTTCCACACCTGCCTCAAGCACCTGCGCCGGGCGCTGGGCGACCTGGCCCGCGTCCGGTTCGTCGACGGGCTGTACCGCATGGACGACACCAGCACGGTCGACTACGACGTCACCGCGTTCCGCACGGCGGCGCGGGCGGCCCTGGCGGCGGGCCGGACCGCCGACGCCATCCCCGCGCTGGCCGAGGCCGTGTCCCGCTACCCCGGTGACTTCCTCGTCGACGTCCCGGTCGGCGACTGGGCCGACGCCACCCGCCAGCGGCTGCGCCGTGGCTACGAGCAGGTGATGCTGACGTTGGGCGGGCTGCGGGCGCAGGACCGGCGGTTCGCTGAGGCGGCGGAGACCTTCACCCGGCTCATCGAGCACGACCCGTTGCTCGAGGCGGCGCACCGCGGGGTGATGCGCTGCCACGCCGCGTTGGGCAACCCGGCCCGGGCGGTCCGCCAGTACCAGCACCTGGCCGCGCTGCTGGCGGCGGAGACGGGTTCGCGCCCCGCCGCCGAAACCACCGCCCTGTTTACCCGGCTGGTCGACCAGCACGGCGCCGGCTGAGGGGTTCAACCCTGGCAGGACTCCCCGGTGCGCTGCCGGAAGTCCTCAGGTGTCACGAACGTGGTGTCGTACCGGTCCGGACCGCTGGTGCCGGGACGACGCTTGCCGGTGAGAATCGTGCTCGCCGGATCAGGGTGTTCCGGAAAGTCGCGGAGCCGGAACGGAAATGTGGCCAGCCGGTTGTCGCCGGAGCGGTTCCACGCCCGCAGCTCGTACGGCCCGGCACCGACAGGTTCACCCTCGCGGCCGGCACCGGGTTACGAGGCATCCCTGGGCGGAGCGCACCGGTGGTTTGAGCGGTACTGAACGGAGGCTATACGGTTCCTGAACCACCCGCTGACACCATTCGTGGCGCGGCGGCCGAGTCTCTCCCGGGCCGCGCACCCGCTGTCTCATGAAGGAGTTCGATGATCCGCCTGCGACGTCTGATCGCTCTATCGCTTGCACTCGGGTTGGTGACACTTGCAGTGCCCGGCAAAGCTTTCGCTGCCACCACTGTCGTCCTGACGAAAAGCCAGTGGCTCACCAACAATCCCGCACCGACTGATGTCCGGTCATGCCAGAGTCGGTCCATCTACCTCGCGACCGGGAATTACTTCTGGGGTGCCCAGATCGCCCGAACGTACGCCACCGGGCGCAACATGTATCTCGCCGCCGGAACGTACACGTGGCAGACCTGCCTGTACCCGCGCAACGGAGTCTACGATCACTACACCACGCTGAAAAAGCCCGGATCACCCATGGCGCATCTGAACGTCGAGGACACCTACCTGCGGGCTGGCACCTACGAATGGGGCAGTTGGTTGGATCCCGCCTTCTGAGCCGGACCCACCGTTGGCGGTGACGTGGTGGTGCCGCTCAACCCGGCCGGGGCGCGGTCGCGGGCGATGTCGACCACATCGCCTGCGAC
>DASVVF010000615.1:0-14292 GCA_036386695.1 Catenuloplanes sp.
CACCACCGACGGCGCCGCGCTGGGCCAGTGGACCTGCGGCACCGGCACCAACCAGCAGTGGCAGCGCACCACCGGCCCCGGCCCGGATCCCTCCGTGACGCCCACCTCGCCGTCCCCGTCGACCTCGGTGCCGCCACCGCCTCCTCCGCCGCCGCCGCCGGCGGGCTCGAAGGCGCGGGTGATCGCGATGACCGACGGTGAGATCGACGACCGGCAGTCGATGATCCGGTTCCTGCTGTACTCCTCGGACTACGACGTGGTCGGCATCGTGCAGACGAACTCGCAGTACCAGAAGAGCGGGCACAGCGGCGACCGGTGGATCGAGCGCCAGATCGACCTGTACGCCCAGGTGCTGCCGAACCTGAAGGTGCACAAGTCGGGATGGCCGGAGCCGGCCGAGCTGCGCCGTGCGATGCGGCTGGGCAACGAGAACATCAACGACCTGTGGCGGGCGCCGGCCGACTTCGCCACGAAGGACACCCCGGGATCGCAGCTGATCATCGACACGCTGCTCGACAACGACCCGCGGCCGGTGCACGTCGAGGCCTGGGGTGGCGCGAACACCGTCGCGTGGGCACTGCACAAGCTCAAGACCCAGTACCCGGCGGCACAGTACGCCAAGGCGCTGTCGAAGATCCGGATCTACGCGATCCTGTACCAGGACGAAGGCGGCCCGTGGATCCAGAACAACATCCCGGGGGCACAGATCTACGAATGCCTGAACCTGTTCGGCACCTGGGACTACCGGTCGCTGCGCGGGCCGAACCCGGCCAACGTCAAGGCGTTCATGACCGCGGACTGGCTGAACACCAACGTCAAACAGGGCCACGGTCAGCTCGGCGCGCACACTCCGCAGACGTTCGTCAGTGAGGGCGACACCCCGTCGTTCCTGCCGCTGATCGACAACGGCCTGCGCCAGCACGACAACTACCTGCTGGGCGGCTGGGGTGGCCGTCCCGTCGTCAGGAGCGGCAACTACCTCGTCGACGGGTCGGACGACGGCAACGCCCACAAGCCCTTCTGGCGGTGGATCCCCACCGCGCAGAACGACTTCGCCGCCCGGATGGACTGGAACGTCAAGCCGAACTTCCGCGACGCCAACCACAACCCGGTCGCCCGGGTCACCGGCTCCCTCACCCGGAACGCCGCCCCCGGCAGCACGGTGGAACTCGACGCGTCGGGCACCACCGACCCGGACGGCAACGCCCTCACCTACCGGTGGTGGCAATACCACGACGCCGACTCCGCAGCCGCCAAGGTCGGAATCAACAGAGCCAACGAGAGGTCCGGCGCAGGTTTCGTGGTCCCCAATGAACGCGGCAAGCAGGTGCAGATCATCCTTGAGGTGACCGACAACGGCAGCCCCGCGCTGACGCACTACCAACGGGTGTTCGTCAACATCCAATAGATGCGATCGACGGCCCCCGCCGCAGCGTCGGCGGTCGCCCAAGCCACCCGGCAGCGCAGCCTCAAGCCCGATCTCCGGCTGCCAGGCGGTTCAGGATGGTCCGGGCCAGCGCGGCGAGCCGGGTTCGCAGGTTGTCGTCGGCCCGCCCCCGAGGCTCAGGACGGTCGTTTCAGCGGGCGCCAGCCGTCGCGGTCAACGCGCGAGGGCGTCGCCGCCCCTTTCGGTCGATCATCAATTACGCCGTCGCGAGCCGGATCGCCGTCCAGGACACCGGCGCCAGTTCGGCTGCCAGTGTCCCGGCGATCACCTTGGCGGAGCCGACCGGCTGCGGGACCACCCGGTCCGGCGCCTGCGCCGTGTTGATCGCGTACAGGTCGCTGTCGGTCACCGTCCACGCCTCCCTCACCTCGAGGTTCCCGAACTCCTGCAGGGAGACGGTCAACCCGGCCGTCTCGGTGCGGTGCCGGTTGACCACGAAGACCGTCACGTCCCCGGAGTCACCGTCGTGGGTGGCGACGGCGTCGATCAGCGGGACGTCCCCGTACTGGGCGGTCCGGTAGGTGGGCGAGTCCACCTGCAGTCGCAGCACCGATCCGCGCGCCAGCCGGGAGGTGAGGGCGAACGGGTGGAAGATCGTCTGCCGCCAGGCCGGGCCATCCGGTTCGGTGCGGATCGGGGCGATCATGTTGACCAGTTGGGCCTGGCAGGCGGCGGTCACCCGGTCGCTGTGCCGCAGCAGGGAGATCAACAGGTTGCCGACCACCACGGCGTCCGCGACGTTGTAGGAGTCCTCGACGAGCCGGGGCGCCACCTGCCACTCGGGGGTCCCGGCGGCGTGGAAGCGCTCGCGGTACCACACGTTCCACTCGTCGAAGGAGATCTGGATGCGCTTGCGGCTCTTGAGCCGGGCCGCGACGCTGTCGGCCGTGGCGACGATCTGGTCGATGAACTGGTCCATGTCCACCGCGCAGGCCAGGAAGCTGCCCAGGTCGTCGTCGAACATCTCGTAGTAGGCGTGGGCGGAGATGTAGTCCACGGTGTCGTAGGCCAGTTCGAGGACCTCCGACTCCCAGGCCCCGAACGTCGGCATCGACGACTCGGAGCTGCCGCAGGCCACGAGTTCCAGGTCGGCCTGACCGCTGCGCAGGCAGCGCGCCGTCTCGGCCGCGAGCCGCCCGTACTCGTGGGACGTCTTGTGCCCGGTCTGCCAGGGACCGTCCATCTCGTTGCCGAGGCAGAACAGCGTGATGCTGTACGGCTCCGGCGACCCGTGCGCGGCGCGCAGGTCCGACAGGTAGGTGCCACCGGGGTGGTTCAGGTACTCCTGGACGTCGAGGGCTTCCTGGATGCCCCGGGTGCCGAGGTTCAGCGCGTACATGATCTCGACGTCGGCCTTGCGGGCCCACCGGGCGAACTCACCGATGCCGACCTCGTTGGTCTCGATGCTGTGCCAGGCCAGGTCCCGCCGGACCGGCCGGTCCTCGACCGGGCCGACGCCGTCCTCCCACCGGTACCCGGAGACGAAGTTGCCGCCGGGGTAGCGCACCATCGTGACGCCCATTTCCCGGGTGAGGTCGAGGACGTCCTGCCGGAAGCCGTCGGCGTCGGCGGTCGGGTGGGTCGGCTCGTAGATCCCGCTGTAGACGCACCGGCCCATGTGCTCGACGAAGGAGCCGAAGGTGCGCCGGTTGACCGGGGCGATGGTGAAGGCCGGGTTCAGGGTGAAGGACGAGGTGAACAAGACGCTCCAGGAGGGGTGGGGCCGCGATGTCGCGACCGGTGCGGCGCGGGCGTGCGATTACTTGAGGCTGCCGGCCGCGAGGCCGCTCTGCCAGTGTTTCTGCAGGGTGAGAAAGGCGATCAGGAGCGGGATGACCGAGACCAGGGAGCCCACCACGATCAGGCTCCAGAGGACCGGTCCGCCGCCGTTGTTCGAGTTCGCCACCTGCCCCCAGAGGCCGATGCCCACGGTCACCGGGAACAGTTCCGAACTCGACAGCATCGTCAACGGCAGGAAGTAGTTGTTCCAGGTCGCGACGACCGAGAGCAGCAGCACGGTCACCACGGCCGGCCGCAGCATCGGCAGCGCGACCTGGACGAAGGTGCGGAACTCGCCGGCGCCGTCCACCCGGGCGGCGTCGATCAGTTCGTCCGGTACGGCGGCCGAGGTGTAGACCCGCATCAGGTAGACGCCGAACGGGCTGAGCAGCGAGGGCAGGATCACCGCCCACACCGTGTCGGTGAGCTCCAGATTGGACAGCAGGATGAACGTCGGGATGACCAGCGCCGTCAACGGGACCATGACCGCGCCGAGCAGTAGGGCGAACATCAGGTTGCGGCCGCGGAAGTCGTACTTGGCGAACCCGTAGCCGGCCAGGACCGCGATGACGGTGGCGCCGACTCCGCCGCTCAGCGCGTACAGCGCCGAGTTGCCCAACCACCGGACGAACTCGCCGTTGTTGTGGGTGAACAGTGCCCCGATGTTCTCGAAGAGGTGGAAGCCGTCGAACCACAGGGCTCCGGTGCCGGAGAACAGCCCCTGGGCGTCCTTCGTGCTGGCCACGACGAGCCACCACACCGGGACGAGGAAGTAGCAGACGAGTGCCAACAGGAAGAGGTGGGCCAGGACGTGCCGCGGCTTCGATCTCCGGCCGCCCGCGTGCCGTCCGGCGGTCGTGGTGCTCATGTGAAGATGCTCCCTCGTTTGCGGGTCGCCATGATGAACGCGGCGACGGCGATGAGGACGGCGAAGCCCAGCGAGAACGCGATCGCCGACGCGTAGTTGAACTGGGCGTAGGCGAAGGCGAGGTTGTACGCGTAGATGTTCGGGGTGAAGTCGGGGGTCACCGAACCGTTGGCGACCGGCCGCAGGATCCACGGTTCGCTGAAGAACTGCAGGGTGCCGATCAGCGCGAAGACCAGGATCAACATCAGCGCCGGGAACACCAGCGGTACCTTGATCCGCAGCGCGATCTGCCAGGAGTTGGCGCCGTCGATGCGGGCGGCCTCGTAGACGGTGGTGTCCACCCCGCGCAGGGCCGCGTAAATGATGATCATGTAGTAGCCGGCCCACTGCCAGGTCACCACGTTCAGCAGCCCGTAGAAGATGTTGCCGCCGCTGAGCAGGAACGGCGCCTGCACGTTGAAGATCGAGAAGAGCTGCTCCAGCGGACCGAAGTTCGGGCTGTAGAGGAAGCCCCACATGAGCGCGCCGAGGATGGCCGGGATCGCGTACGGAAGGAAGATCACCAGTCGGGAGAAGCGGGCCAGCCGGCTGGTCAGCTCGTCCAGCACCAGCGCGACCGCCAGTGACACCGCCATCTGCAACGGAATCAGGACGAGACTGAACCGCACGACGAACCACAGTCCCTTGAGGAACGACGGGTCGGTGAACGCCCGGACGTAATTGTCCACGCCGGCGAACGCGGTACCGGTGGCCAGTCCCTTGGTGAACAGGCTCAGGTATCCGGCATAGAGCAGCGGAGCGACCAGGAAGGCCAGGAAGACCACCACGAACGGGGCGATGAACAGCCAGCCCACCCCCGGGCGCCGCGCGGTCCGGTGCCGTCTACGGCGGGCCCCACGATGGGTGGACCGGCGCCCACCGGACCCGGACCCGTCCGAGGAGTCCGGCGGCGCCGTCAGTACCGCTGACCGTTCAGTTTCCATGGTGCTTCCCGGTTCTCCCTGTGCGGCATCGCCCACGCCGGCGGTCGGGGGCGGGCGGTCACCGGCGCGCCGGGGCGCGCGCAGCCGGTGACCGTCCAGCCGAAGATCACTTGACGTTGAATCCCTGTTCCTTGGCGTACTTCACCATCGCGTTGTGCAGGTCGGTCGCCGCCTGGGCTCCGGTCGTCTCACCCTTGTTGAGCTTGACGAGCTGGGCCGTGAACTGGGCGTAGAAGTAGACGCCGAACGGGCTGTAGGTGGCGCCCTTGTAGGCGTTGGCGGCCGGGATGTAGATGTCCTTGTTGGCCGTCTGGCCGTTGAAGAACTCGACCTTGTTGTTGATGAACTCCTCGGACTTCAGCACGCCCTGGTTGAGCGGGAAGATCGTCTGGGTCTTCCAGCCGTCGGTGAGCGAGGCTTCGTCGGCGTACAGCTCCTTCGCCACCTTGGCCGCCAGCCTCTTGTCGGCGGCCTGCGAGGTCACCGACAGGACGGACCCGCCCCAGTTGACCGAGACCGGCGCGTTCACGTCCCACTGCGGTAGCGGCGCGACCGCGAACTCGCCCTTCTCCGCGCCCTTGCCGACGCCGGCACCGGTGAGGTAGCCCGGGGCCCACGCGGCCGAGATGTAGGTCGCGTACTTGCCGCCGACCATGCCGGCGATGTACTCGGTGGTGAACTGGTCCTGGGTGCCGACCAGTTTCTTCGCCGCGAGGTCGCCCCAGTACGTCAGGACGTCCTTCGTGGCCTGGTCGTCCAGCTTGATGGTGATGTCCTTCTTGTTGGCCATGTCGAAGACGAACGGTTGGGCGCCCTTCTGCTGGATCAGGGCGGTCATCACGGCCGGCACGTTGCTGCCGATGTCGCCGAAGTGGGGACCGCCGGCGGCCTTGACCTTGGCCGCCGCCGCGGCGTACTCGTCCCAGGTCTTCGGGGGCGTCGTGATGCCGTACTTCTCGAAGATGTCCTTGCGGTAGATCATCGCCATCGGGCCGCCGTCGATCGGGATCCCGTAGACCGCGCTACCCGATGAGACGTCCTTCCAGGCCCCCGGGCTGAAGTTGCCCTTGACCTCGTCGGCGCCGTGGGCGGACAGGTCGACCAACGCCTCCTGGATCGCGAAGCCGTTCATGACGTCGGTCTCCAGCATGATGACGTCCGGGGCGCCCTTCTTGGCCGAGATCGCCGTCTGGAACTTGGCGAACTCCTCGGCACCCTGCCCGGCCACCGTCCAGCAGACCTGGACGTCGGTGTGGGCGTTGTTGAAGTTGTCCACCACCTTCGCCATGTTCGGATACCAGGCCCACACCGAGACCAGCGGCGCATCCGGCTTGACGACCTTGTTGGTGCAGTTGGTCGGCTTCGGCCGGGCTGTCGGCTCCCCGTCCCCGCCGCCACATGCCGCGAGGGCCAGGGCGAGGACGGGCACCATGAGGGCCGCACGCCTTGCGGTCCGGGTACTGCGAGAGATCATTCGAGCCTCCTGGTGAGCCGTTGTCTCTGGGTGACGCGTGGGTCCGCCGGGCGGGCCGGCGGGGGGTGGAGCGACAGCCCGCAGATAAGGAGTTCGCGACCGCTGCCCCGGGCTGAGCAGCGATGGAGCGTAATTTTGGGTACGCGGAGCGACCCGCCAGGCGTTGACGCGCAGACGTCAGACGTCTCCGGTGGTTCGATATCCATTACTGACTAGCTATGTCGAGGGCGGGTCAGCAGAGACTATGACCGTGGCGAGGGATCAACAAGGGTTAATGACCGTGAAATCGGATCGTTATGCGGCCTCCGCCGGTCCCGGCGACCGCCGGCGAAGCAGAAAGGCCAGGCCACTGGTGGTACGCCAGGTGCGTCGGACGCTCTTCTCCCGCTGGCCGGACATCCTATCGATCGGTCGCCGTGGCTCCGCTGGGGCGGCGCCCGCCGACGCGGGTCATCCGGTGACACCGAGCGCTGCGCCCGGCGGAGGCGGAGCCCCGGCCCCCGAGGACCCGTCGTTCGGGGGTAACCGCGCGGTGAGCCCTCGTTTCCGGTTGTCTTCCGCCCCAATCGTTTCCGTTCGCTCGTCCAGTCGGCGGTTCACTGTGTCCGGGCCGGAATTGCTATGGATCCATCCGCCGGTTCGCCAGTTTCCGGATCGCCTTGACGAGCCGATTCATTGTCGCCGTCCATGGTGGGACGTCGGGCCCGCATTCTCACCCGTCGTCAAGAGTGGCCAGGTCGACGTCGGGCAACCAGTCGCGATCCGGGTGGTGGCGTAACCACCCCTCCCGGTGGGCGGAACCGGCGATGAGGCCGTGCAGCAGCGACAGCAGCGGCTGGCGGTCGGCTCGACGCGACACCAGTGACCACAGGTAACACGGCGCCGGCCGCAGCGGCACCAGCCGCACACCACAGCCGGGCGGCAACTGCCAGTCCTCGCCGAGCAGCATCAATCGATCCGGCTGCTGGCGGAGCCGGGAGATCGCCTCCTCCAGCCCGAGGTTCATGCCGTCGGTGTCCAAGGTGAGGCTGAACCGGTCGGCGTAGCGACGGTACAGGGCCAGCAGCTCCGTCGGACTGCCGCCGGCCGGCATCCAGACCCGGCTGCCGCGCAGATCCGGCGGGCGCAGCGACCCGGCGTCGGCCAGTCGGTCGCCGGCGGGAACCGCGACGGCCAGCCGCTCCAACATGACCGGGCGGCTGGACAGCGCCGTCGGCCAGGGGGTGTCCAGATCCTGTACCCGGCCGAAGCCGGCGTCCAGCTGGTTGCGGTCGAGGGCGTCCAGGGCGGCGGTCATGCTCCGCCGCATGCTCACGTCGATGAGCAGTTCCGGCCGCTCGGCCACCAGGCGGCGGATGATGCGCAGCGGCCGCCATGCCTGGCCCCCGACGTCCACCCGCAGCGGCCGTCCCGGCACTCCGAGAGCTGCCGCTGCCGACTCGGCGGCGAGCAACAGGCCGTTGGCATGGGGCAGGAAACGGCGTCCGGCCTCGCTCAGGGCCACTCCGGCGGGGCCCCGGTCGAACAATGCGGTGCCGAGCATGAGTTCCAGGCGCTTGATCCGCTTGGACAGCGCCTGCTGGGTCAGGAACAACCGGGCGGCGGCCCGGCCGAAGTGTGCCTCCTCGGCGGCGGTGACAAAGGCCCGCACCTGGCTGAGGTCGAAGTCCACCCCTGAATACTGGTCCGGATCTGACCGGAGTCAAGCTCCTGACCAGTGGCGACAACCATCGGTTGGGCGGTGTCGCCCGATGGCTGTTGGACCGCACGGTCACCAGGCGATGTGCTGGAGGCACATTCGAAATCTTTCTGGAGGCGTACATGTCCATGACACCGATCAGGGGCGTCGCGGCGGGTGTCCCGTTCGTCGCCCTGCCACCGCGAGCAGGCGCGGGGGCGCCCGGACTGGTGGTCGCCTGGCACCTGATGGACCCGCCACGCAGCCCGGACGCGTTCGCGGGCACCCTCCCGCTGGCCGATCTACCGGCCTGGCGGGTGTACCTGGAGCTGCCGCTGCACGGCAGCCGGGCCCCGGCCGGCGGACCGGAGGCCTTCTTCCAACTGGTGGTGAGCGACGCCGTCAGCAACGTCCTGGAGCCGATCGTGGAGCAGGCGGCTGCCGAGTTTCCCGCCGTGCTGGCCGATCTGCGGGAGCGGTTCTCCGTTCGCGACGGCCCCCTCGGGTTGCTCGGGGGCTCCATCGGCGCCGCCGTGGCGCAGTTGGTGCTGGCCGAGGGCGACCTGCCGGTGCGGGCGGCCGCGCTGGTGAGCCCGGTGGTTCAGCTGCGCGGCATGGTGGAGGTCAACGAGCGGATGTTCGGCATGCCGTACACGTGGACCGCGGAGTCGACGGCCGCCGCGGACCGGATCGACTTCCTGGCCCGGGTGGCTGACATCACCCGCCGCGACGCCGCGATGCTGATCGTCACCGGCGAGGACGACGCGGCGTTCCGGGAGCCGGCCGAGACGCTGCACAAGCTGCTGGCGGACGGGTCGACGAACTGCTCCCTGGTGTGCGTACCCGCTATGGGTCACGCCCTCGCCGACGAGCCCGGAGTCGAACCGGATCGCCCGAACGCCGCCGCGGTCCGCGTCGACGCCGCGGTGACGCAGTGGTTCCGCCGGCATCTGGTGAGCTGACGGCTCCGCCGCGGCCGATCGCACCGCACGATGCCGGTGCACGGCGTCCCGCCGTCGCGACCGACGGCGGGGCGCCGAGCGGCGCGCCCGGCCGCTATCGACTTACCCCCCACTCTCGGCTGTCCACTGTGTAGTAATAATGGCCGGTTGTGGCCGATGAATGATCTTCATATGTTCCGGCCGTACCCCGCCAGATATTGACATTCGTGATGCTGGAATGACAGTCTGGGCCGGCCGCCGCGTTGAAACCTGTTCGATCATGTCGGAAGATGATGAAGTGTTCCAATAGAAGCGCTGCGACGTCGGTGGCACCAGCCCCTACGTCCGAAGGTTGCCCATGTCTAGGTTCAGAAGCGCGCCCGCCCGAGCGGCACGCCGCCTGGCGGTTTCGGCGCTGGCCTGCCTCGTCGTAATGTCAGCCCTGGCTGACCCCTCCGTCGCACGGGCCGCCGCGCGGCCCGAACCGGAGCCGTCGATCACCGCCCCGGCCGACGGACAGGACCACACCATCACCTACGACAAGTACTCCTTCTCCATCGACGGAGAGCGGCTCTACCTGTGGTCCGGCGAGTTCCACTACTGGCGCCTGCCCAGCCCCGACCTGTGGCGCGACGTGCTGCAGAAGATGAAGGCCGCGGGCTACAACGCCACGTCGATCTACTTCCACTGGGGATTCCACTCGCCGAAGCGGGGGGTGTACGACTTCACCGGGCTGCGCGACGTCGACCGGCTCCTCGACATCGCCGCCGAGGTGGGCATCTACGTCCTGGCCCGACCGGGGCCGTACATCAACGCCGAGACCGACGCCGGTGGCCTACCGAGCTGGCTGATCAACTCACCGGACCCGGAACGCAACAACGGGCCGGACTACATCGCCGCCGTGGACGAATGGCTCAACGCGATCAACCCGATCATCGCGCGGCACCAGCTCACCGACGGGCGCGGCACGGTGATCATGTACCAGAACGAGAACGAGTACGGCTGGCAGGGCCCGGGTCCCGAGGCGTACATGCAGCACCTGCAGGACAAGGCCCGGGAGCACGGCATCAACGTCCCGACCTTCCACAACGAGCAGGAGCGGCAGCCCAAGTGGCTGCCGGGTACCCCCGGCGCCCCGGACCTGTACGCGTGGGACCACTACCCGGCCGGCTTCAACTGCTCCAACCCGGAGCGGTGGCCGGCCCTGCCGGACTACAGCAACCTGCGCGGGTACACCGACGTGGGGCCGCTGTTCACCGCCGAGTACCAGGCCGGCTCGTTCGACTACTGGGGTGGTCCCGGTTACGACAAGTGCCGCGAGTTGACCGGGCCCGACTTCCAACGGGTGTACTACGGCAACAACATCTCGTTCGGGGTGACCGCGCAGAACTTCTACATGACGTACGGCGGAACGTCGTGGGGCTGGCTGCCCGCGCCGTCCAACGTCTACACCTCGTACGACTACGCGGCCGCGATCAGCGAACCCCGGCAGCTGACCGAGAAGTACACCGGCATGAAGGAGCTGGCGTACCTGATGCACGCGGTCACCCCGATCACCAAGACCGACGCGCAGCCGGACGTGCCGGCCTCCGACCCGGACGTGCTGATCCGCGAGCGGCGCAACCCGGACACCGGAACCCGGATCTACGTCGCCCGGCACGCCGACGGCACGTCGACCGCCACGGACTCGTTCACGTTCGGAGTGGCCGGCAACGACGGGGCCTACCCGAGGGTCCCCCAGCGGGGCGCTGTCACCCTCGCGGGACGCGACTCGAAGATCCTCGTCGCCGGCATGGACCTGCAGCGGCAGCGGCTGGTCTACTCCACCTCCGAGATCTTCACGCACCTGCGCAGCGGCGAGCGCGACATCGCGGTGCTGCGCGGGCGGGCCGGGCAGGACGGCGAGACCGCGCTGCGCTACACCAGCCAGCCCACGGTCCAGGTGCTGTCCGGCGAGGTCACGTCCACCTGGGACCGTACCCGCAACGATCTGCGGCTCAACTACCAGCACGACGGCCTGGCCGAGGTGCTGATCAGCGGCGGCGGCCGTCCCGATCTGCTGCTGCTGCTCGGCGAGGACGGTGCGGTGGCCCGGATGTGGGTCAACGATACGGCCGCCGGCCAGGTGCTCACCCTGGGCCCGCAGCTGGTCCGTACCGCCGCGGTCGCCGGCAACGCGGTGCGGCTCACCGGTGACACCGACTCGGCCACCCCGATCCGGGTCTGGGGCCCGCCCACGCTGCGGCGGGTCAACTGGAACGGCGCAGCCACCACGGTCAGCCGCGACCGGGCCGGTGCGCTCGTCGGGCAGCTCGCCGGTCCCCGCCGGGTCAACCTGCCCGAGCTGCAGGACTGGCGGAAATCCGGGCCCGAGCCCACCAGTGCGTTCGACTTCGACGACTCGCAGTGGACGATCGCCGACGACACCGAGACGACCAACCCCACCCAGCCGGGCGACGGCCAGCCGGTGCTGAACGCCGACCACTACGGCTTCCACCACGGCGACATCTGGTACCGGGGCCACTTCACCCCCGCCGGTACGGAGACCCAGATCAATCTTGCCGCGACGACGGGCAACGCGGGTGTGTTCTCCGTCTGGCTCAACGGGGTCTTCATCGGCAGCGGGGAGAGCGGCGGGCGGGCCTTCGACTTCCCGGCCGGGGTGCTCCGGCCGGGCCGGGACAACGTGCTCGCCGTCCTGGTGCGCAACATGGGCCACAACCAGACGTACGGCAACCAGGAGTTCAAGGAACCCCGCGGCGTCGACACGGCGACCTTCATGGGTTCCGACGCACCGATCACCTGGCGGCTGCAGGGCAACATCGGTGGCGAGACGCCGCTGGACAAGGTGCGCGGCTCGTACAACAACGGCGGCCTGTACGGCGAGAACAACGGCTGGTCGCTGCCCGGCTTCCCGGATGCGAACTGGGAGACCACCACGCTGCCGACCACCCAGGCCGCCGGCGTCTCCTGGTACCGCACGAATGTCGAACTGGATCTGCGGGCCGACCAGGACACCTCGGTGGGGCTGCGGATCACCGACGACCCGGCGCGCCGCTACCGCGCGACGATCTTCGTCAACGGTTGGAACATCGGCCAGTACATCAACCACCGCGGACCCCAGAACACCTTCGTGGTGCCGAACGGCATCCTCAAGCCGCGCGGCGACAACAGCATCGCGATCGCGGTGTGGGCCGATGGCGGCAACGGCGGACTGGGCCAGGTGACGCTGGAGGACCTCGGCACGATGGCCGGCGGGGTCCCCGTCGCGGACGTGCCGGGCCCGGTCTACGACCCGCAGCGCTTCACCCGCCCGGCGAGCACCGCACGGGTGACCGTCGAGGCCCCGTACACCACCCGGGGCGGCAGCACGGTCGAGGTGAAGGCCACGTACACGCCGGTCATCAGCGCGTCCGGGGTGCGACTCACGCTGGCCGCCACCCCCGGGTGGACCATCGTCGGGCCGGCCACCGTGTCGCTCGGCAGCGTGTCCGCCGGTAGGACGGCGACGGCGACCTTCCGGGTCACCGCGCCGGCCACCGGGACGCCACGGCTGGTCGTCCTCACCGCCACCGCCACGGCGGAGCAGGGCGGACGGCGCACGACGGCGAACGGAGCCGGCAGCATCACCATCCCGATCCCACCGCCCACCGGCACCGTCCAGGTCAGTGACCTGCCGTTCAGCGGCGGCAACGGGTGGGGACCGGTCGAGCGCGACAGGTCCAACGGCGAGAGCGGCGCCGGCGACGGCGGTCCGATCACCATGAACGGCGTCGTCTACCCCAAGGGCCTCGGTGTGCACGCGCCCAGCAACACCCGGGTCTACCTCGGTGAGAACTGCACCCGGTTCACCGCCGTGGTCGGCGTCGACGACGAGGTCGGCGCCAACGGGTCGGCACGCTTCACCGTCCGGGTGGACGGCGTGGTGAAGACCACCACGCCGGTGCTCCGCGGCCCGGACGGCGGCCTGGAGGTCAGCGCCGACCTGACCGGCGGCCAGTGGCTCGAGCTGGTCACCGACGACGGCGGCGACGGTAACGCCTCGGACCACATCAACTGGGCCGACGCCACCATCGTCTGCCGGTAGTCACCCCCTCATCGCGCCCGCCGGCCGCCCGGCCGGCGGGCGCGATGCCGTTACCGCACCGCCCGACCGCGTATTCTTCCAGCCTGGAAAGGATGGCCATGCGCAGACTCGTCGCCGGCACGGTGGCATTCGCCGCCTGCCTCGTCGGCCTGACCGCACCATCGCCCGCCATAGCCGCACCGTCAACCGTCGCACCCGCGCTCGCCGCCGCTCCCGCCGACAACCCGGCGGACGCCCTCACCCGCAAGCCCGTGATGGGCTTCAACGACTGGAACGCTTTCGGGTGCAACGTCAGCGAGGAGCTGATCACCGCGACGGCGGACCTGTTCGTCTCGTCGGGCCTCAAGGCCGCCGGCTACGAGTACGTGAACATCGACGACTGCTGGATGACCAGGGAACGCGGGGCGGACGGGCGCCTCGTTGCCGACCCGGTCAAGTTCCCCCGGGGCATGAAGTGGCTCGCCGACTACGTGCACAGCAAGGGCCTGAAGATCGGCATCTACGAGAGCGCGGGCACCCAGACCTGCGCCGGGTTCCCCGGCAGCCTCGGCCACGAGGAGATCGACGCCCAGACCTTCGCCGACTGGGGCATGGACCTGCTCAAGTACGACAACTGCTTCCACGGTGGCGACACCACCAGGGAGCAGTACATCGCCCGGTACAGCGCGATGGAGCAGGCCCTGCTCAAGACCGGCCGGCCGATCGTCTACAGCCTGTGCGAGTGGGGCACCATGCAGCCGTGGACGTGGGAGCCGAAGGTGGGCCAGATGTGGCGTACCACCGGTGACATCGCCGACAACTGGAACAGCCTGAAGAGCATCATCCGCAGCAACATCGCGCTGCACTCGTACGCCGGCCCCAGCCGCTGGAACGACCCGGACATGCTGCAGGTCGGCAACGGCGGGATGACCGACACCGAATACCGCACCCACTTCGGCCTGTGGTCGATGATGGCCGCCCCGCTGCTGATCGGCACGGACCTGCGCAAGGCCACCCCCGCGACGTGGAAGATCCTGCTCAACAAGGAACTCATCG
>DASVVF010000616.1:0-2869 GCA_036386695.1 Catenuloplanes sp.
TCTGGTCCGACGAGGCACCCTCGGACCGCAAGCAGGGCATGGTGTTCCCGGGCGAGCAGGACGAGACGTGGAGCTTCGACCGGACCGCGAAGAAGTGGTTCTACCACCGGTTCTACAAGTTCCAGCCGGACCTCAACATCAACAATCCCGAGGTCCGCGAGGAGATCAAGAAGATCTGCGCCTTCTGGCTGCAGCTCGGGGTCTCCGGTTTCCGGATGGACGCCGCGCCGTTCATCATCGAGCAGACCGAACCGGGCAACCCCAACGCGACCAAGGACTTCGACTTCCTCACCGAGCTGCGCCAGCACGTGCAGTGGCGGCGCGGCGATGCCGTGCTGCTCGCCGAGGCCAACGTCGAACCGGACGGGCTGAAGGACTACTTCGGCGACTTCGGCGGCTCCGCCAACCGGCTGCACATGCTCTTCGACTTCATGCTCAACGGCCGGCTGATGCTGGCCCTGGCCCGTCAGGAGCCGGAGCAGATCATCGACGCCCTGCGGGACACCCCGCAGCTGCCCCTGGGCGGGCAGTGGGCCACTTTCCTGCGCAACCACGACGAGGTCGACCTGTCCCGGCTCACCACCGAGCAGCGCGACGAGGTCTTCGCCGCGTTCGGCCCGGACGAGAACATGCGGATCTACAACCGGGGAATCCGCCGCCGGCTGGCGCCGATGCTCGGCGGGGACCGGCGCCGCATCGAGCTGGCGTACGCCCTGCAGTTCAGCCTGCGGGGCACGCCGGTGCTGCGCTACGGCGAGGAGATCGGGATGGGGGAGGACCTGTCGCTGCACGGCCGGGACGCCATCCGTACCCCGATGCAGTGGTCGTTGCTGCCCAACGCCGGCTTCTCCCGGGCCAAGCCCGACCAGCTGGTCCGCCCGGTCGTCGCCGACGGCGACTACGGCTACGAGAAGGTCAACGTGACCACCCAGCGGCAGGACCGCAGCTCGCTGCTGTCCTGGTTCGAGCGGATGATCCGGACCCTGCGCGAGGCCCCGGAGGTGGGCAGCGGGTCGTGCACCCACGTGGACGTGCCGACGCCGCCCGGGGTGCTGGTGCACCGGGCGGACGGCCCCACCGGCACCATGTTGTTCCTGCACAACCTCGGCCCGAACGAGGCGACGGTCGACGTCGGCGGCCTGGCCGCCGAGGCCGAACTGCCCAACGACGTGCTCTCCGACCAGCAGTACGACCAGGTCGGCGACCTCGACGCGCTGCGGGTGGGCGGCTACGGGTACCGGTGGATCCGGCTCCGTCGCGGCGCTGACTGCTGAGCTACGCTGCCGGTGCTCACCAACAGTCGCTCCGGAGGTAGCAGTATGTCGAGGATCGCGATCGTGACCGGGGCGGCCCGCGGCATCGGCGCCGCGACCGCCCGGCGGTTGGCCGCCGACGGACTCGCCGTGGCGGTCGTCGACCTCGACGAGGCGGCCGGCAAGGCGACCGTCGAGGCGATCACCGCCGCCGGTGGCCGGGCGCTGGCCGTCGGCGCGGACGTGGCCGACGCTGAGCAGGTGCGCTCCGCCGTCGAGCGGGTGACCGCCGAGCTGGGCGCGCCGACGGTGCTGGTGAACAACGCCGGGGTGCTCCGCGACAACCTGCTGTTCAAAATGGCCGACGACGACTGGGACACCGTCATGTCGGTGCACCTGCGCGGCGCCTTCCTGTTCACCCGGGCGGTGCAGAAACACATGGTCGAGCAGCGGTGGGGCCGGGTGGTCAACCTGTCCAGCACGTCCGCGCTGGGCAACCGCGGGCAGGCCAACTACGCCGCCGCCAAGGCGGGCCTGCAGGGGTTCACCAAAACCCTGGCGATCGAACTGGGCCCGTTCGGCGTCACGGCCAACGCGGTGGCGCCCGGGTTCATCGTCACCGACATGACGGCGGCCACGGCGGCCCGGGTCGGGGTGGACTTCGCCGAGTTCCAGCGCTTGACGGCCGAGCAGATCCCGGTCCGCCGGCCCGGCACCCCCGACGACGTGGCGCACACCATCTCGTTCCTGGTCAGCGAGGGGGCGTCGTTCGTCTCCGGCCAGGTGATCTACGTCGCCGGCGGCCCGCGCAACTGACCGCGACCCCCGCCCCCCGCCCGGGCCGGGTGGTCCGGCTCAGGGGGCGCCGAGGACGGTGCCGCTGAGGTGTGGCCACGTCGGCTGCCCGGGCGGGCCGTCCGGAAGTCGCGGCTGCAGCAGCAGGTGTTCGTCCGGTTCGGCGACCTGGTCCACAGCGGTGGGCAGCACCACGTCCGCCCGGGTGCCGCCGGCCGGGAACTCGACCAGCAGCGAGCCCTGCGTGGCGGAGAGCGCCCGCGACGGCAGGGGTTCGGTGTCGAACACCCCCCGCACCCAGTTCGGGTCCACGTCGGTGGTGGACACCTCGGGCCCGGCGGCCGGGGCCACGGCGGTCAGCCGGAACCGCAGGGCCACATCGGTCGGGGCGGACAGCGTCAACCGCCAGCTGAGCGCGGCGCCCTCGGTGGCCCGGGTGGCGACCGGGTCCACCGACAGCGCCGGCAACGGATCGTCGTCGCGTACCGTCAGCAGCCCGGTGTAGTCGCCGACCACGGTCGGCTGGCTGGCCTTCACCAGCACCCTGACGCCCAGGTCGGCGCCGTAGCGGGTGTTGCCGGCGACACTGACCGGAACGTCGAGATGGTCGGTGCCGGGTCGCACGGTGGCCAACCGGCTGGCCTGCACGCCGGTCAGCGGGTTGGTCGCGAACACCCGGACCTGTCCCTCGCCCCGGCCGGAGACCACCACCGGCAGCCGGTACGTGGCCACCCCGGCGTCGCCCTCCCGGACCTCCACCTGGCCGAGGTCGATCCGGGGCAGCTCCGCCGGCGTGACGGCCGGGGTGCCCGGCCGCCACG
>DASVVF010000617.1:0-3024 GCA_036386695.1 Catenuloplanes sp.
ATCGGTACGACGGTCGGCGTCCTGGGGATCCGGGCCTGGCGGGCCACCCGCGCCGCACCCACCCCGGACCGATAGGGAAGGATGTCCGCCGTGGAGACTCTGCGGCTGATCCTGCGCTACGCCCACCTCGTCGGGTTCGCCCTGCTGTTCGGCGCGGCGGTGATGCAGTACCTCACCGGACGGTTGCGGATCAACCCGGCCATGCTGTGGGGCGCGGTGATCCAGGTGGTGACCGGGCTGGCCCTGGCGGCGCCGTTGCGCGGCGGGGGCGACGCCGAGCCGGCCCCGGCCAAGCTGGCGGTCAAGGCGCTGCTCGCCGTGCTGATCCTGGTGATGGTCTTCTTCTCGCGCAAGCGGACCGACGTCAACCGCGGGCACTTCCTGGCCATCGTCGGCCTGACCCTGCTCAACGCGGCGGTCGCGACCTTCTGGCGATGACCCGGTGACCTTCCGGCGGTGACCCGCGTGACCTTCCGGCGGGTGACCCGGGTGACCTTCGGGCGGTGACCCGGGTGGCGCTGCCGCCCGCCCCGCTGGCCGAAGAGTCACACCGGGGTAACGGTGCCCCAACAGTCCGGCACGATTCTCCGTCACCACCCACCGCCGCGCGTACGCTCGGCGTCGTGGAGGCACCGCGACGTGGCGGTGTGTGACGGAAGGAGACCGTCTTGCGCCCTGTGCGTGGGATGCGGATCGTCGCCCTGCTCGCGGCGGGTGGGCTCACGCTCAGTTCCGCTGCCTGTGGTGACGCGCCAACTGCGAACACCGGTAGCGGCGGCCCGTCCGCCGCGGCGAAATACACCACCTGCATGGTGACCGACATCGGTGGCATCGACGACCGCTCGTTCAACGCCTCCGCCCACGCCGGCCTCAAGGCCGCGGGCACCGAGAACCCCGCCATCGAAGCGAAGGTCACCCCGTCGCAGGCCGAGGCGGACTACGACCCCAACCTCACCCAGTACGTCAACCAGAAGTGCAACTTCATCCTGGCCGTGGGCGGGCTCATGGTCAACGCCACGTCCAAGGTGGCCAAGGCGAACCCGAACCAGCAGTTGGCCATCGTCGACGGCAAGGTGCCCGAGACCAACGTGTACCCGATGCAGTTCGACACCGCGCAGGCCGCGTTCCTGGCCGGCTACCTGGCCGCCGGGTACTCCAAGAGCGGCAAGGTCGGCACCTACGGTGGCATGCCGATCCCGCCGGTGACGATCTTCATGGACGGCTTCGCCGATGGCGTCGCGCACTACAACAAGACCAAGAACAAGACGGTGCAGGTCCTCGGCTGGGACAAGGCCAAGCAGGACGGCACCTTCGCGCAGAGCTTCACCGACCAGAACAAGGGCAAGTCGATCAGCGACACCTTCGTCGCCCAGGGCGCCGACGTGATCATGCCGGTGGCCGGCGGGACCGGCCTGGGCACCGCCGCGGCGGCGCAGGCCGACGGCGGCAGGTACGCGGTGATCTGGGTCGACCAGGACGGTTGCGAGAGCGCCAAGCAGTACTGCCCGGTGTTCCTCACCACGGTGGTGAAGAACATCAAGGACGCCGTCTCCCAGGCCGCGGGCAAGGGCGCCAAGGGTGAGCCCCTCACGGCCACCCCGGGCTACCTGGGCACGCTGCAGAACAACGGCGTCTCGCTGGCCCCGTACCACGAGTTCGACACCAAGGTCACGCCGGAGCTCAAGGCGGAGATCGACAAGCTCAAGCAGGACATCATCGCCGGGACCGTTCCGGTCACCTCACCCAGCCAACCCAAGTGACCAGCAGCTGATGCGCCGCCCGCCCAACCGGTGAGATAGTCGCCGGGGGGCCTGGCAGATAGAGCACCACAGTCGGCCGCCGCGCGGTCGCGGGGAGACCCGCGCCGGCGCGGCGGCCGCGTAGCACCACCGTCACCGCACCAGGTCGCCGCCGGACGAGGAGGTCCACGCTGAGACTCGAATTGCGCGGCATCACGAAGCGGTTCGGTGACCTGGTCGCCAACGACCACATCGACCTGACGGTGGAGCCCGGCGAGATCCACGGCCTGCTCGGCGAGAACGGCGCGGGCAAGTCCACCCTGATGAACGTGCTGTACGGGCTGTCGCAGCCGGACGAGGGCGAGATCCTCATCGACGGCGCCCCGGTTCGGATCCACAGCCCCCGCGACGCGATCGCTGGCGGCATCGGGATGGTCCACCAGCATTTCATGCTCGTACCGGTCTTCACCGTCGCCGAGAACGTCATGCTCGGCGCTGAACAGGTGCGCCGCGGCCCCGGCGGCTGGCTGGACCACCGCCGGGCGCGCCGCGAGGTGCGCGAGGTCTCCGAGCGCTACGGCCTGCGGGTCGACCCGGACGCGGTGGTCGAGGACCTGCCCGTCGGCCTGCAGCAGCGGGTCGAAATCGTCAAGGCGCTGACCCGCCAGGTCGACCTGCTGATCCTGGACGAGCCGACCGCGGTGCTGACCCCCCAGGAGACCGACGAGCTGCTGGGCGTGCTGCGCGCACTGAAAGCCGCCGGGAAGTCGATCGTCTTCATCACGCACAAGCTGCGGGAGGTCCGGGCCATCGCGGACCGGATCACGGTGATCCGGCGCGGCCGTACAGTGCACACCGCCACCCCGGACACCGGCGAGGACGAGCTGGCCGCCCTGATGGTCGGGCGCGCGGTCAGCCTGGAGGTACGCAAGACGGCGTCGAACCCGGGGCGCCCGATGCTGGCGGTGTCCGGACTGATCGTCGACGACGACCGCGCCTGCCGGGCCGTCGACGGCGTCGACCTGGTCGTGCACGCCGGCGAGGTCCTCGGCGTGGCCGGCGTACAGGGCAACGGGCAGACCGAACTGGTCGAGGCGATCATGGGGTTGCGCCCGATCGGCGCCGGCACGGTCACCCTCGACGGCACTGCGCTGGCCGGGCGCAGCACCAGGCAGGTGCTGCGGGCCGGGGTCGGCTACGTCCCGGAGGACCGCAGCGTCGACGGGGTGGTCAAGGAGTTCAGCGTGGCGGAGAACCTGGTGCTGGACACCTACGACCAGCCCCC
>DASVVF010000618.1:0-15079 GCA_036386695.1 Catenuloplanes sp.
GTCTCCTGACCGGCGACCAGCAGAAAGAACAGGGCGCTCACCACCAGATCGGGGTCGTCGCCGGCCGCCGTGCGCAGCCGACCGGCCAGGCCCGTGCCGGTCGCCGCGAACGCCCGCAGCACGGTATGGAACCGGCCCACCACCTCCGCCAACACCCGCTGGCGGTCGGCGTCCAGCGGGGCCCAGAACAGCTCCAACGCCGCCCGGGCGAACTCGCGGACCTCGCCGACCGGCGCCGCCGGCAGCTCCACCAGCCGGGCCAGGACCAGCAACGGCAGGTCGGCGGTCAGCTCGGCGTACAGGTCGACGGCCTCGCCGGCGGCCAACCGGTCGGCGAGGGTCGCCACCCGTCGGGACACCACCGCGTCCAGCCAGGCCCGCTGGTCGGCCACCCGCCGCGGGTGCAGCGCCTCGGCGACGACGGCGCGGATGGCTGGGTGGTCGGCCCCACCGTTGTTGGCCAGCGTGGGTGGTAGCCGGAAGCCGTGCCGGGCCAGGACCCGCAGGGCGCTCGCCGGCACCGGGGTCAGCGCGTCGAGGGCATTGTCGGGGCGGAAGGTGTGCGGGTCGGCGAGCACCCGCCGGACCAGACTGTGCCGGGTCACCAGGATGTGTGCCGCGCCGACCTGGTCGGTGACCGTGGCGACGTCCGGTGCCGGGTCGGCGGTGACTTCCCAGCTACGGAACAGCACGGCGCCAGGCTACCCAGGTGGGCTCAGGCGGCGGCGGCGACCTGCCAGACGGTGGTGTGCCGCACCGTGGTGCTCTCCAACGCCTCCGGCACCGGCACCTCGTACGAGGCGAGCCGCAACATGCCCGCCCCGGGCAGGTACGCCCGACCCGGGTCGCCGACCAGCACCAGGGCGCCGCCGGCGACCGCCCGGCGCAGAAACGGCAACACCCGGGCGGCCATCTCCCGGCTGTAGAACACGTCGCCGGCGAGCACCACGTCCGCGTCAGCCTCCCCGTCCAGCAGGTCACCGGGCCGGCAGGTGATCTCCACGCCGTTGGCGGCGGCGTTGACGGTCGCCGAGGCCAGCGACAGCGGGTCGACGTCGTTGGCGGTCACCGAGGCGGCGCCCATCCGCGCCGCGGCGATCGCCACCAGGCCGGAGCCGGTGGCGATGTCCAGCACCCGGCGACCGCGCACCAGCTCGCCATGATCGAGGAGGTGCCGGGCGAGCGCCTGCCCGCCGGCCCAGGCGAACGCCCAGAACGGCGGCGGCTGGTGGCCGGTGCCAACCCGTTCGGTGTCCTCCCACAGGGCGATCGGCTCGTCTGCCACGTGCAGGACAAGTTCCGGAACGTACGCCACGGGCGCCAGCCGGGTATGGGCCCGCACAAAAGCCGCCGGAGAGGTGGACACGGTCCGATTCTCCGCCATGCCGCGCCGACCATTGCCGGTGGGCGCGCCGGCCGTTGCGATGGGCCGAGCCGCCCGTTGCCGGTGGTCGCGTCGACCGTTGCCGGGCCGCGGCCCGGCGGCTACGCTCCGGTCGGCAGGCAAGCGCTTTCCGGCGCCAGCGCCGGGCACGGTGGAAGGAACCGGCATGGCCCAGACGGCACCCGACATCCAACTGCGGGTACGGGGACAGGCGGTAGCGTCGTACGTCACCGCCCCCGACCTCGACCCAACCCTGTCCCCGCGGCCCTACCTGCACCCGGTGCGGACCCTGGGCGGGACCGTCCTGACCGACGTGCTGCCCGAGGACCACCGGTGGCATCTCGGCATCTCGGTGGCCATGCAGGATGTCGCCGGCAGCAACCTCTGGGGCGGGCGCACCTACGTACGCGACGTCGGTTACACCTGGCGCGACGACCACGGCACCATCGCCCACGTCGGCTTCAGCACCCGGACCGACGACCGGCTTGACGAGCAGCTGCACTGGCGGGACCGCGCCGGAACGACCCTGCTCACCGAGGACCGCACCATCTCCGCCGCGCAGGTGCCCGGCCGTGCCGACACCTGGCGGCTCGACGTGGCGTTCGCCCTGACCGCCCCGGCCGACCAGGACATCGCCCTCGGCAGCCCGGCCACCAACGGGCGGCCCGATGGCGCCGGCTACGGCGGGTTCTTCTGGCGGCTGGCGCCCGGCCAACCGGACGTCTACACCGCCGACGGCGCCGGCGAGGAGCAGACCAACGGCAGCGCCGCGCCGTGGCTGGTGGTCACCGGGCAGGCGTACACCCTGATCTTCACCGGGCTGGCCGACGGCGACCACTGGTTCGTCCGTACCGGAATCTATCCCGGGGTGTGCGCGGCGCTCGCCTGGGAAAAGCCGCTGATCGTGCCCGCCGGTGACACCCTGCGCCGGCACTACACCATCCTGGTGGCCGACGGGACACTGCCCCGCGCCGACGTGGACGCCCTGCTCACCGCCGTTTGAGCCGCGTCGCCGCAGTGCCGGTGACCATGGCTTCCAGGCGCCGTCGGCACCCAACGTGTTCGCCCCGGTGACGCGCGGGGACCCCCAAGTTGGCAGTCGTCGCGGCACTCGGCTAAAGTTCTGATCCGTCACCCGGGAACGTCCGGACGACAAGCGGACGTAGCGCAGCTGGTAGCGCATCACCTTGCCAAGGTGAGGGTCGCGGGTTCGAATCCCGTCGTCCGCTCGGAGTGCGGCCGCCACAGGAACGTGCGGGGCCACCTCGGTGGAGTGGCCGAGAGGCGAGGCAACGGCCTGCAAAGCCGTGTACACGGGTTCAAATCCCGTCTCCACCTCGGCGTAGTAACGCCAAGGGCGATTGGCGCAGTGGGAGCGCGCTTCCTTGACACGGAAGAGGTCACTGGTTCAAACCCAGTATCGCCCACCAGTGTTTGTGCAGGTCAGCGGCTCGTTACCGGATCATCGGTAACGAGCCGTTTGCTATGTGTCCCTTACATTGGGAGCAAACTGGGAGCGCAAGATCATTGGTCGGTGTTGTGGGCCCGTGACGCTGGCGCCTGGGCTTGCTGGTGGGGGAGGGGCCGGTTGGCGGGTCCTCGCCTGGCAGGTGCGTCGGCGATCTGGATCCGGCGGCTGCTGGGCGACCGGCCGGTGCTGACCTTGCCGGCGGGGCTGATCACGATCGGGTTGCGTCAGTCGGTGACGCGTGCTCGCTGGTTCTTGAGGCGGTCGGCCGGCTCCACGGCGGCCGGCCGTGGCGGTAGGTGATCATCGCCAACTCTCGGAGCGTCTGCCGGCCGCCCTGCCTGGGGTCTGCTGAGAGCGCGACATGGTCGGCGAGTTCAGCGACCAACGGTTTCCTGAACCGCATGTTTTCAATACCGCAGGCCGGTGGCCTGCGGTTCTGCATTTCTGAGGCGCGTTTTCGGCCGATGGTGGTCGCCGAGTTACCGCGTGCTGGAAATTATTCAGACCATGATCCATAACGAGGCACAATTCCGCCAGGCGCTTCCGCGTAGCTGCGCAGGAACCTTGCCTATTTTAAGGATCTTGATTGGCCCGCGGATTTCGCTCAACCGGCCGGACGGCGCACCGATATCTCTACCGACAGGGAAACCATCCGGTTGACCTGTCAGCCTCCCGGGGTGCCTGGCCGTCACGTCCTGGCCGACGAACCGGAAACAGATTGAGAGCCCCCTAATGCGTACTCGCTACCTCGCAGTTTCTGCCACAGTCGCCGCCGTCGCCGCTGTTTCCCTCTTCCCCGGTGTGGCCCAGGCCGACGACGAGCCCGTGACCACCACCCTCACCGGTGGAACGCTGGCCCTGACGAGCTTCGGGTTCGCGCTGGGCCCCCGCAACCTGACCGGCGCCGACCAGGTCTTCGCAGCGGTGGACTCCTCCACCGGCTGGTCCGTGAACGACGCCCGCGGCACCACCGGCGCGTGGACCGTGACGGTCTCCGGCACCGACCTGACCAGCGTTGCGGGCACCGGCGCGGGATACAACACGATCAAGACGCTCGGCAACGAGAACATGAAGCTCAACGCCCCGACGGTCACCCCCGGCGCAGGCGCCGACGCCACCCCGCCGACCGGGACGGCGATCAACGCCATCGACACCACCGCGGCGACCCTCGTCGCGAGCGCGGTGGGCGGCAGCAAGGGCCTGTACAACTTCACCCCGGCCATGGTTCTCACCGTGCCGGCGAACACCCAGGCGTCCAACTACGCGACCGGCGCCACCGGCCCGCAGAACGCGCACACCGCGACGCTGACCGTCACCCTCGCGTAACGGCACCAGGAACCACCATCTGCAAACCGGGCCCGGCGCATCCCCGCCGGGCCCGGCACACGTCCAGGCTCTTCCCGCAGGAACCGCCGCTTTGACCGGAGACGGATGACATGACCCTGCCCCGCCTCGCCCGCCTGCTCACCCTGGGCGCCGCCGCCCTCGCCTGTGCCGTGCCGGCCGGGCCGGCCCACGCCCAGGCCCCCGCCCCGCCCGGCCCGGCCGGTGGAATCACCGTGGGCGTCCGGCCGAGCGACGAGGCCGAGGCGTTTCACGTCAACCTGGTGCCGGGTGAGCAGAGTGACCGCGTCGCAGTGGTCAGCAACCTCTCCGCCACCCCCGTCGACCTGTTGATCTACCCGGCCGCGGCCACCAACACCGCGCAGGGCGGCTTCGCCCTGGCCCCCCGCGAGGAACCGCTGCGCCAGGTCGGCTCCTGGACCACCCTGCAGGTCAGCTCGCTGCACATGGCCGCGCGCACCAGCGCAAGTGTCAAGTTCCGGGTCGACGTGCCGGCCCACACCACGCCCGGTGACTACGCCGGCGGGATCCTCATCCAGCGCACCGAGCAGGGTCGACCGGCAGGCTCCGGCAACGACCTCGCCCTCAAGGTCAACGTCGTCCAGCGGGTGGGCGTACGGATCTACCTGCGGGTCGCCGGCCAGGTCGAGCAGGCCCTGAGCGTCGGCGCGCTGACCTGGAAGCAGGGCGGACGCGGCGGCACCTACAGCCTGCCGGTCACCAATACCGGCAACGTCCGGTTGAAGCCCAGCGGTCAGGTGGTCCTGAACGGGTTCCGCCTGCCGAGCGAGGCGATCGCGATGAGCCGGATCGAGGAACTGCTGCCGGGAAGTTCGGTCGTCGTCACCGGAACGATGCCCGAGCGGCCGCTCTACGGCTGGGGGGATGCGGTCGCCACCGTGCAGTACGGCGAGGGCCAGCAGGCCACCGCCGTGACCCGGATCCGCTTCGTGGCCTGGCTGCCGACCCTCCTCGGGTCCGCCGCGCTGGTCGTGGTGGCGCTCGGGCTGTGGCGATTCCTCCGCTTCGTCCGCCGCGCCAGGGTCGCGTTGCGCCAGGCCGGGCAGGCCACCGCGGCCTGATGTCGGGGGTGGCTGCCGGCTGTTCCGTCCGGCAACCTCTCAGGAATCCCGCCGCGCCGACGATGACGTGATTGATACGTCCCGGTGGATTCCCGAGCCCAGGACCACCAGGACGGACAGGAGGCGGGCGATGACGGTTATCCAGGGTGACGCACGGCCCGCGATCCGGCTCAGCTCAGCCCGCGCGCTGCGGCTCCTGGTCGTCGCTGCCGTCACGACGGGTGCCATCGCCCTTCCCGGGGCCGCCTTCGGCACGGACGGCACCGCCACGATCGGCAGCGGTGGGCTCGCCCTCGGCACACCCGGCAGCGTGGCCTTCACCGCGACGCTCACCGGCGCCCCGCAGAACGTGACCGCGACCCAGAACCTCGCCGTGTCGGACCTCACCGGCAGCGAGGCCGGCTGGCACATCACCGCCACCTCCACCCAGTTCGTGATCAGCGGTGGCGGCACCCTGCCGCTGACCGCCGTCACCGTGCCGGCGACACCCACCCGGACCTGCGATGTCGGCACCCCGTCGTGCACGCTCGCCGTCCCGGGAGTCTCCTACCCGTACACCCTGCCCGCCGCGGCGGGCGTGGCCCCCACTGCCACCAAGATCTACAACGCCACCGCCGGCACCGGCATGCTGTCGCAGACCGTGGTGGCCACCATGCAGTTGGCGATCCCAGCGAATGCCAGGGCCGGGGTGTACCAGTCGACCTGGACCTACTCGCTGGTGTCCGCGCCGTGAGGTGCCGGGCGGCACCGAACGCGGAGCGGCGGCTGCTGGTGACCGCAACGGCAGCGCTGACCGCCGCGGTGAGCCTGTCGCTGCCCGCCCCCGTCGCCTCGGCGGCACCGGGTGTCGGCGGCTTCACCGTCGTTCCGGTGCCGACCGCCGCCGACCAGGCCAGCCGCGGCTACTTCAACCCCACCCTGCCCGCCGGCGCCGCCCGGGCGCACCGGGTGCTCGTCCGCAACCAGACGGACAAGCCGATCGACCTGATCCTGTCCGCCGTAGACGGCCGGACCGGCGAAACCTCCGGGTCCGTCTTCGCCAACCGGCAGGACGCGGTCCACGAGGCCGGCACCTGGCTCACCCTGGGCGTGACCACGCTGCGGGTGGCCCCGCGGGCCAGAACCACGGTCGACTTCACGGTCACGGTCCCGGCCGGCAGCACCGCCGGCGACCACCTCGCCGGGCTGGCCGTCGAAAACGCCGCCCCGACGACCACCGGCAGCGGCGTCCAGATCAACCAGGTGCTGCGGATGGTCGTCGGTGTGCTGGTCCGCGTCCCCGGCCCGGCCAGCTTCCGGCCTACGCTGCAACGCCTCCGGCTGGAGGAGCTGCCCGGCCCGGAGGTGGGTGCCGTCGTCATCGGACTGGCGAACGCGGGCGGCGCCCTCGGCAAGCCGACCCTGGTCGTGTCCCTGGCCGGCCCGGACGACTACCGCCGCAGCCTCACCCGCGTGCTCGACACCGTCCTTCCGGGCGACGCCATCAACTTTCCGTTCGCCTGGCCGGACGACCTCGCCCCGGGGCGGTACCAGATCACCGTCACGATCTTCGGCGACCCCGCCGGCGCCGGGACCACCCTGCGCGGTGAGGGCGTCGTGACCGCACCACTGCTGGGCACCGACCGGCACCCGGTTGCGGTCGAAGGCACCCGTACCGGCCTCGACGCCCGGTGGGCGCTGGTGCTTGCCGGTGCCCTCGCCCTGGTGCTCGGCGGCCTGGCGATCCGCTTCCGACGGACCCGCCAGCGACCGCTCGTCCGCCACCGCCGGCCAGCCACGAACCAGTTGGAACAGACATGAGGAGCAGCCCGCACAGCCGGTCGCGCCGGTCGACCATCGACCGGCCCGCCCGTCCGGCCGCTCCCACGAGCGCACGCCCCCGGTCCTGGCAGCGGGTGGCCGTCGCACTGATCACCGTCCTCGCCGCAGCCGCGGTCGCGGTCGGCACCGGGGCGCAGCCGGCGGTGGCCGCCGGCCCCGACTACCTGGGCCTGGTGGCCAACGCCAACGGGAACAGCGTTTCGGTGGTCAACACCAACACCATGCTCGTCACCAAGACCATCACCGGGCCGGTGGGCATGGAGTTCGTCGACCCGCGCGGCGTCGCCATCACCCCGGACGGAACGAAGGCGCTCGTCACCAACTTCGACGTGAGCTACGTGTCGGTGATCACCATGTCCACGCTCACCGTGACCAGCATCATCAACCTGTCGACCGGCAGCAACGGCACCCAGCTCGGGGCCATTCCGGTAGCCATCACCCCGGACGGCGCGACCGCGCTGGTGAGCAGCTTCGACAGCAACAGCGTCGTCCCGATCGCCCTGTCCACCCTCACCGCGGGGAACAAGGTCACGACCTCGCGGCCCAACGGCATCGCGATCACGGCCGACGGCACGACGGCGTACGTCTCCAACAGCACCGCCACCGGCGGCTTCACGCCGATCACCATCTCCGGCGCCGGGGTGCTCGCCCTCGGCACCACCGTCAACGTGGCCTGCGTGGGGGCGCGTGGCGTGTCCGTCCTCCCGAACGGCGCCACTCTCTATCTCGGCTGCCAGAACGCCGACACCCTGATCCCGATCGCGCTGCCCAGCGGGTCGCCCGGCACGCCCATCGCCATCGGCGACGGTCCGGTCGGCGTCGCCGCTTCTCCCAACGGCACCTATGTCTACGTCGGCAACTACAACGGCAACAACGTCACCCGGCTCACCGTGGCCAGCGGTGTCGTCACCGCCTTCGCTCCCTACGATCGCGCACACGGGGTGGCGGTCGCCCCGGACAGCGGCACGGTGCTCGTGACCAAGTCGGTGTACGCACAGATCCAGTCCCTGGTCGAGCCGGCGGGCACGTCGACGCAGACGACGGTCGGGGCGTACCCGTACGCAGCCGCCATCACGCCCGACCAGGCGCCGGTGGCCTCGTTCACCGCCACCACCGCGGTGGTCGGCGCGGCCACCACGTTCAACGCCGCCGCCTCGACCGTGGCCTACGGCACCATCGCCCGCTACGACTGGGACTTCGGCGACGGCACCACCCTGGCCAACGGCGGTCCCACCCCGTCGCACACCTACGCCAACATCGGTTCCTACACCGCCACGGTGACCGAGACCAGCAGTGCCGGCACCTCCACGACCAAGACCTTCACCGGGCAGACCGTCAGCAACAACGGCGGGCCGTCCGCGACGACCGCCCGTACCGTCACGGTCACCGGCGAAGCGAACGACCCACTCGCCCTGGTCGTCAACAACGCCTCCAACACGGTCACGGTGGTGAACGCCCGGACGCTGGCCACCCTCAAGACCATCACCGGGCCCACCGGAATGCTCTTCGCCGCCCCGACCGCCGTCGCGATCACCCCGGACGGCACCAGGGCTCTGGTCGGCAACGACACCGCGAACTACGTCTCCGTCATCACCATGTCGAGCCTGACCGTGACCAGCACCATCAACCTGGGCACCGGCACGACGGGTGGCAAGGCCATCGCCATCACCCCGGACGGCACCACCGCGTTGGTGACCAACAAGACGCTGAACACCGTCACGCCGATCACCGGCCTGTCGGGTACGCCCGTGGTCGGCACCCCGGTCAGCCTCGGTACGGGTGCCGGCCCGTTCAACATCGTTATCACGCCGGACGGCGCCACCGCGTACATCGCGAACACCACCAGTGGGACCCTCGTACCGTTCACCGTGGCGACCAGGACGCTGGGCACGGCCATCAACCTGCAGGCAACCACCGCCTGCACCGAGCCCCGGGGACTGGCCATCACGCCCAACGGGGCCACCCTCTACGTCACCTGTCAGAGCAGCGCGAGGGTCAAGCCGGTGAACCTGTCGACCAAAGCCGTCGGCGCTGCCATCACGGTCGGCGCCACCGCGGTCGGCATCGCGATCACGCCCGACGGTGCCTCGGCGTACGTGACCACCAACGGCGCGCTGACCCGCATCATTGTGGCTAGCAACACACCGAACACGTACACCGACGCCGCGTTCGGCGTGACGCACAACGCCGCGGTCACCCCGGACGGCGCCAGCGTCATCTTCCCCAAGTACGCGAGCCCGGGCGCCGTGTTCAACCTCAACGTGGCGGCGGGCACGACAACGACCACCGCCGGCGCAAACAACCCGTACCACGTCGCGATCACCCCGGACCAGGCGCCGGTGGCGTCGTTCACCGCGCCGGCCGTGACCCTCGGCTCGCCCACCTCCTTTAACGCCTGGGCGTCGACCGTGGCCTTCGGCACCATCGCCTCCTACTTCTGGAACTTCGGCGACGGCGTCACCCGCACCACCGCCACGCCGACGACCACCTACACCTACGCCAACCCGGGCTCGTACACCGCCACGGTGACCGCGACCAGCTCCGCCGGCACGTCGACCACCGACGTCTTCACCGGACAGACCATGAGTCGCAACGGCGGACCGACCGCCGTGGCGACCCGGACCGTCACGGTCAACGACACCCTGGGCTGGACGGCCACGCCCGGCGACATCGGGTTCTCCCTGACCCTCAACGGCCAGACCCAGACGACCACCGCCACCATGCCACTGAAGGTCGCCGGCGGGATCTCGACCCTGGGATGGTCCATCTCGGCCACGTCGACGAGGTTCACCAGCGGCCCGCACACGCTGCCCAGCACGGCCGTGACGGTCCAGACCGCGCCGACGAGGAGCTGCGACTCGACCTGCACCCTGGCGACCACATCGGTTTCCTACCCGTACACGCTGCCGGCAGGGGCGGCGGCGCCAGCCGCCACGAAGATCTACAACGCCACCGCCAACACCGGCATGGGTAGCCAGACGGTGACGCCGACCTTCACCCTGACCATCCCTGCCACCACCCGCGCCGGAACGTACACCTCGACCTGGACGTACACCCTCAGCTCAGGACCGTGACAACGCCGCCGCCGTCGTATCCGTCCTCAGGGCGTCGGCCAGTGACGGGCTGGGACGTGGCCATGGCGCAGTCCGTGGCCTCGGCACGGCACCTGCTCGGTCTGATCTGCGAGCAGACCCTCTACAACTCGCCGTGCGTGCCGTGGAGCAGGAGCTGATTCCCGCGCCGCGCCACCACGCCCAACTGCCCTTCGTCATCCCCCTCTGGGCAGCCGCCGGCGGGCTTGGTGCCACCCTGCTCCGACTACATCACCCGCACTACCAAGACCCGGGTCTCGCATCACTGGGTCGCCGGCCTGTGGCGCGAGCACGGCCTCAAACCCCACCAGCAGGGCACCTTCAAGCTCAGCAAGGATCCGCAATTCACCGACAAGGTCACCGACATCGTCGGCCTGTACCTGGACCCGCCCCGCCCGGCGGCGCGGTCGTGCTCAGCCTGGGCGAGAAAACCCAGATCCAAGCCCTCGACCGCACCCAGCCACTGCTACCGATCGAGTTCGACGCCACCGAACAACGCACCCACGACTATGTCCGGCACGGCACCACCAACCTGACGTTGGGCATCTGTCCTGTCCCTCCCTGGTTCGACCTGGTGTCGGCGGGAGGGCAGCGCTACTTTGAGCTGGGCATACCCCTCTGGAGCCTCTCCGCGCCGCGGTGACCGGCAGGGCGCATGCCAAATGAGAGCCACACCAACCTGCGGTGGGCAGCCGAATTGAGAGCGTCTCTGCCGGTCACCTCGACCATACCCAGCGATCGCGGTAGGCGGCTCGGCCTTCCGGAGAGCCCATCTTCTCAAGCCATTCGGCTGCTGCCTGCTTCATGTGTCGGACGGCAGCAGCGTCCTGCTCGCGGGTGCCTCTACCGGGAGCGTCCATCTCGTCGGTAAGTGCTCCCCAGATCAAGTTAAGAGCGGTCGGGGTATCGGGAAGGAACTCACCCTTGGGCGTCGCGGCCATGGCCGTCATGGCCAAGCCTTGAAACTCAAGACCTGCCTCGTAGGTCGGCCAGCCATCGTCCGCATCGAGTACAAGGCGTGCCTGGTCAGCGGTAGCGGCCAGGAAGCCGTCAGGCCCGCTCTCCGGATGCCATTTGTCTTCCACGCCGACCTATATTACGGAGGTGCACTTTCATGCCGCGAAGCGTGCGGACACGCCGTAGGTGGGCCCGGGTCGGCGCTTGGATGCATGCCGCGATGCGATCAGGTGGGTGTTGCGGGAGGGTCTAGTGCGACCGTCAGCTCATGCGATCGGCGTTCCTGCTCAACGAGCAAGGTCAGCGTGCGTGCGTTGTCGGCGGGTCCCGGTTCGAAGCGCACTTCTTCGATGAACAAGCCGTGCGATCCGCTGCCGCCGCCGCCAACACCGCGAAATCGCGTACCCGCGTCGTCCCATCCGCGCCACCGGTGACCGCTGTCGAGGCGGTTCAGCAGGGTACGGCCGTCGCTGTCGCTATGCGCCAGCCGCAAGGTGACTATCGAGGACCAGACCTCCACACTGATCAACGCCACGGGACGCTCAGCCATGATGAGCGTCTGGCCGGCCAACGAGATGACCGTACGGATGATCGGCGCCGGCGGGTCGATGATCGCTTTCTGCCACTGTGGGCGGGCAGCGCCGACTCGCGCCATCATGCCCGGCTCGACGCTCGCGCCATCGTCGGCACCTGTCATCGTGTGCCGTACGACGGTGAGCCAGCCGGTGCTCTCGAGGGTGCGCTCGAGGTCAGCGATGATCCGTTCCATTGCGCGCTGGCCCAGCACGCCGGCCGCGACCAGGCCGAGCGCGACACCGCGGATCTCCGCCAGGTTCAAGCTTGAGCTGCGACCCTGCGCCGGCTGGCCACGACCCGCGCCCAACCGATCGGCAATCAGCTTCTCCAGGTAGGCGCTTCCGTCCACAGGCCCATTCTCCACGACCCGACCACCCACGGCTCCGGCCCCGCATGCTGTCTGACACCCAGGGGGAGCCTGCCGGTGCCAACTCACAACGCTCGCGTGACTGCCGATCACGGTCATCGCCCGAGGCGCGCGCTCAACTGGCCGAAGAGCGCGCACCCGAACATCCTTGATTTACTGGGAATGTCGTCGCGAGCCAGGTGGGCAGCGCTGACACGGGCCGAGCGCGAGGAGGGCATGTGGAGCGCGGCGAGGTTTGGTGGGCTCAGATCGACGAGAAGCGACCCGTCGTGCTGCTCTCGGGAGGTGCGGGGCCGGAGTTCCTGGCCATGCAGATCGTCGAGCCGGCCACCCCGGCGCAGAAGCTCGGGTTCGTCCTGATGTCCGGCGAGCAGGCGGTCGACGTCGACGAGCGACGTCGAATCCTCGAGGAGGCCGGGCCGGACCCACTAGCCGTCGGCATCGAGGTCTTCTTCGGAGCCGAGGAGGGCCTGGCGGAGAGCGGCGTTGTCCGAGTGGCACTGCCCAAGGCCGGGAAGATCTTTTGCACCTGGGACACGACTGTCGGCGAGGAGTCGCTGCTCAAGCGGATTGGCACCCTATCTCCAGCCAAGCAGCACGAGCTGGACGTCGCCCTGGCGCTCGCCGACCGGGAGTGACCACGCCTCAGCTCAAGGCTGCGCAGCCGGCCTCGATCGCCTCGACGATCCAAGTCGGGTGCCCGGATTTGCCGCCGACCGTGCGCGCTCGCTCGCTCGCTCGCGAGACCTTGACCGACGGTGAGCAGGGGTGAGTCGGCCCGGCACACGGTCGTGGCCGATGGGAGTGATCCCGCCGAACAAGGGCGCTATCACGGCGAATTAGGCGGTCAGAAGATGTAGAAAGTGTAGTTGTTAGGACGGCCTCGTTCGTAGATGGCACGCAACCGTGGTTGCCTGAACTCGGACAGTCGGGCGAGAACGCTGAGGAAGATCTGGCCGTCCGGCTCGAACCGGTAACCCGGGAGCAGTGCCGGCGGGGCCTCCGGCGGGATCGGGACCGACCTCCCGACCGGCTTCTGGGCTCGGTGCTACGCGAGGTGCCGCCAGGCGTCCCAAGCCAGCGGGACCGGCTTCACCTGCGGGGCCACCGGCCAAAGTTCGCCTGTTTGCGGATGTTCTGGGATAAGGGCGAAGTCGCCGTCGGCGCCGGGAAGGCCGGGCCCCTCCAGGACCAGGGTGCGCTGCGACCCCGTGCCGACCGTGCCGACCGGGCCGACGAGACGGTCGAGAGTGGGCCGGAAGACCTCGGCGACCTGGTGATCGGGGATCAGGATCGGGGCGCCGCCCGAGGCGGCCAGCATGTGTGCCAGCGCCGAGGCTGCGGCGCCGCCCACATCGGGTCCCAGCCGCCGCCCGGTTCGGACGGCGGGATACCGGGCCGCCGATCGATCAGGTCCGCCCAGTCGAGCGCCGGGTGCGGGCCGGGGCCGTCCTCGATCATGCGGGTGGTCACCGGGTCCAGCCAGGTCGCCTGCCGCAGACCGCAGTCGTCGATTCGGATGGCCACCGGCGTGCCGCAGGTGACGCAGACCATGTTGGGCTCACCGCCGTCGAGGCCACAGCACGCGGAGTCGCCGACCCGCGCCGGGTCGATGACGGCGCCATGGACGTCGCCCGGGGCGAGCAACACCCGGCCGACCGGCCCGGCGGAGATGCTGAACCTCGGCGCGTACCAGCCGAGCGCCTCGGCCTCACCGGCTTTGAGTTCGGCCCACCGGCGCCATGGCGAACCAGAGGGCAGCGGATCCACCGCGAACGTGCCGGGCTCCAGTGCCGGGGCGAGCGATCCCGGCCCGTTCCCGTACTTCTGGTCCGCGTGGACAGGCAGCGCCACCCTCGACACCGGAACCGTCAGCGTGGCGTCGCAGCTCCTGCAGCCGAAAACCGTCATGTATCCCCCCGCGCGTCGGCTGACGTCAAATCTAGATCATCGGCCCAGCTCGCCGGCCGCGCTGCGGCCACGTGCCGCGCTGACCTCGCAAGGCATTTCTGTATCGGCAGGCCGCGCGCACAGCAGTGCGTGACAACGAATTCCGGTGGCGCATCCTCTTCTGCCGCGGGTAGCCGCTCGCCTTCCAGACAGCGCAGGTCAGGTCGCCGCACGGCAGCCGCGCTCATCATGGCAGCCGAGAACACAGTGACAGCGGTGGGCGACGGTGCCTTACCGCTTCTGTGCCCGACAGCGGCGGAGGAGAACCGTGATCCTCGTGTAGTCACCGGTGCCGTTCAGTTCCTCCAGCAGCTCATCCGGGCACAATTCGTAGAGGTCGCCCCACCATCGGCGCCCCTTGTTGTCCCAAATGCGGTAGCCGCCCGGAACACCTCGCGCCACGTACCTCCGCCTGCTCATCGCCGAGCAGGGTAACAGGACGACCGTCTTCTAGTGTCAACGGTTCCTCAAACCTGACCCCCTGTGGGTCTCTGAATTTTGACCCCCCGGGGTCAGTTTCGGTTGGTGCGGTTCTCTTTGGTGAGGAGTTCGCGGCGTTGGCGGGTGCGGTAGGAGTCGCCGGTGAGGGTGAGGACTTCGGCGTGGTGGACGAGCCGGTCGATCATGGCTGCGGCGACGACGTCGTCGGAGAACGTCTCTCCCCAGCGGCCGAACGGCAGGTTCGAGGTGACCATGACCGAGCCCTGCTCGTAGCGCGACGCGATGAGTTGGAAGAACAGGTTCGCCGCGTCGTGGTCGAACGGGATGTAGCCCACTTCATCAATAATGATCAACTTGTAGCGGCGGATCTTCTTCAGTTCGGCTTCCAGACGTCCGGCGTGGTGGGCCTCGGCGAGGCGGGTGATCCAGTTACTCGCGGTGTCGAACAGCACGGAGTGACGTGATCTCAGCGACGTCCGCCGAGGTAGCGGTATTCGAAGTGGGTCAGGTGCAATGCCGCTGCGACGATGTCGCCGGTGCGGCGAGGGCTGGCAGTGGTGTGGCGGAGCGTTTTCCAGCGTCCGGTCAGGATGG
>DASVVF010000619.1:0-5206 GCA_036386695.1 Catenuloplanes sp.
AGCAGCTCGTCCGACCAGACCAGGCAGAGATCGCCGAGCAGGACGGCGGCGTTGTCGCCGAACGCGTCCGGAGCGCCGCGCCAGGCGCCGGCGCGGTGGCGGGCGGCGAACCGGCGGTGGATGGCCGGCTCGCCGCGCCGGGTGTCGGAACGGTCCATCAGGTCGTCGTGGATCAGGGCGCTGGCCTGCACCAGCTCCAGCGCGGACAACGCGGTGACCACCTGGTCGCTGTCCACCCCGCCGGCGGCGCGGTACCCCCAGTAGCCGAACGCCGGGCGCAGCCGCTTGCCGCCGCCGAGGACGAAGGCCTCCAACGCGTCGGCCACCGGCGCCAGGGCCGCGTCGATGGCCGCCATCCGGGTGCGTTGCTGGGCGAGGAACGCGGCGAGGGCCTTGTCGACCCGCGGGCGCAGGCCCGCACGTTCGAGCGGGGGTACGGGGCTGGTCACGCCACGACGCTAGGCGGTGTGAATGGGATCATCAACCGGGCCGGCCGATGGGGCGGTCCCGGCGACAACGGGAAAGATTGTCCGCATCGACCGGTCCCGCAGCTTAACGTGCCCGAAACAGGCCTGGCACGCGCCGTGGGAACGCTCGTCGGACATCCAGGATTGACGGGGCGGTGGCACACATGGTCGATACCTCGAACAACGCGCCGACGCTCGCGCCGGGCGCGACAGCCGGCTCCGCGTCCGGTGCGACCGGCATGACGGCCGGTGACTCCCGGTTGACGATCGGCGTGGAGGAGGAGTTCCACGTCGTCGACCTGAGCACCCGGGAACTCGTGCCGCGCGCCGGTGAGGTGCTCGACCGGCTGCCCGCGGCGTCGTTCACCGCCGAGCTGCACCGCTCGGTGGTGGAGACGAACTCGGCGGTGTGCAGCACTCTCGACGAGATCCGGGCGGACCTGACCCGGCTGCGGCGGTTGGCGGTCGGGGTGGCCGACACGGTGGGCCTGGGCATCGCCGCCGCCGGGACGATGCCGCTGCTGGCCGGCGAGGGGCTGACCATCACGCCGACCTCCCGGTACCGCCGGATGCTCGACGAATACCAGATGCTCGCCCGCGAACAGCTCATCTGCGGGGTGCAGGTGCACGTCGGGGTGGCCGACCGGGACGTCGCGGTGGCGGTCGCCCAGCGGGTCCAGCCCTGGCTGCCGGTGCTGCTGGCGCTGTCGTCCAGCTCGCCGTACTGGATGGGTCAGGACAGCGGGTACGCCAGCGTCCGGTCCCTGGTCTGGCAGCGCTGGCCCACCGCCGGGGACCCCGGCACGGTGGTGTCCGCGGCCGACCACGACGCGCTGGTCGCCGAACTGATCGCGTCCGGCACGATCAGCGACCCGGCGATGATCTATTTCGACGTCCGGCCGTCGGCGCATGTGCCGACCGTCGAGCTGCGCACCACCGACGCCAGCCCCGACGTGGACACCGTGGTGCTGCTGACCGGGCTGTTCCGGGCTCTGGTGCACCGGGAGATCGAAGCGGTGAAGGCGGGGGTGGAGCGCACCCCGGTCCGGCCGCCGGTGTTGCGTGCCGCGCTGTGGCGGGCGGCCCGTTCCGGGCTGGAGGGCGACCTGCTGGACCTGCCCCGCTCGTCGGCTCCGGTGCCGGCCAGGGTGGCGCTCGACCGCCTGGTGGCCGACCTGCGTCCGGCGCTGGAGGCCTCCGGTGACCATGAGCAGGTTGTCCAGCTGGCCCGGCAGGCGGTGAGCCGGGGCAGCTCGGCGGCCAGCCAGCGGCGGGCGTACGGGCGGCGGGGCCGGCTGTCCGATGTGGTCGATCTGGTGTTGCGCGACACCCGCGGCGGCTCCGCGCCCGGGTTGCTGGCCGGCGGGCCGGTGCGACGCCTGGACGCCTACAGCGTCTCCGGTGACGAGGTGTTTCCCGGCCCGGTCGCGCCGGCCTACCGGGGGGTCGTCGCGGCGCTGGACCGGCTGGGTCCGGTGGAGCTGCGTGCCCGTGAGCAGCTACGCGACGACGAGCAGCGGGCCCGCGGGGTGACGTTCAGCGTGGCCGGCGAGGCCAGTACCCGGCTGTTCCCGTTCGACCTGGTGCCGCGGATCGTGCCGGCCGCCGACTGGACGACGCTGCGGGGCGGGCTGACCCAGCGGGCCCGGGCCCTGGACGCGTTCCTGCGCGACGTCTACGGCGACCGGGACGCGGTCGCCGAAGGGGTGGTGCCGGCCTGGGTGGTCGACGGTTCCCCGGGGCTGCGCCCGACCGGCGCGCTGATGCGCCGCCAGGCGGCCCGGGTGCAGGTCGCCGGCATGGACCTGGTCCTGGACGCCGGCCAGCGGTGGCGGGTGTTGGAGGACAACCTGCGGGTCCCCTCGGGCATCGGGTACGCCATCCAGAACCGCCGGCTGACCATGGCGGTGCTGCCGGAGTTGCCGGTGCCGGCGGATCTGCTGCCGGTCGACGAGGCGCCGGCGATGCTGTTGCGGGCGTTGCGGGCGGCCGCGCCGGAATCCGCCGACGACGACCCGGCGGTGATCGTGCTCAGCGCCGGTCCGGGCGATTCGGCGTGGTTCGAGCACCGGCTGCTCGCCGAGGAGATGGGCGTTCCGCTGGCCACCAGCACCGAGATCCTGGTCGAGGACGGGACGGTCTACCAGGTGCTGGAGGGCCACCGCGACCGGGTCGACGTGATCTACCTGCGGATGGACGAGGAGACCCTGTTGCACGCCCCGGGCGCGGACGGGATGCCGCTGGGCTGGCCGCTGCTGTCCGCGGTGCACGCCGGGCGGCTCTCGCTGGCCAACGCGCTGGGCAACGGGGTCGGCGACGACAAGGCGGTCTACGCGTACGTTCCCCGCTTCATCGAGCACTACCTGGGAGAGAAGCCGCTGCTGGCGGACGTGCCGACCTACCTGTGCGGGGAGCCGGAGCAGCGCGACGAGGTGCTGGGCCGGCTGGCCGAGTTGGTGATCAAGCCGGTCGACGGGTACGGCGGCGACCGGGTGCTGATCGGGCCGAGAGCAGGAGCGGGGGAGATCGACCTGGTCCGCCGGCAGATCCGGGCGGCGCCGCACCGCTGGATCGCCCAGGAGGTGGTCTCCCTGTCGACGCTGCCGGTCTTCGACGGGGCCGGGCTGGCACCGCGCCACGTCGACCTGCGGGCGTTCGTCTTCCTCGGCACCGAACCGGAGGTCGCCCCGGTCGCGTTGACCCGGGTCGCACCGGCCGGCAGCATGATCGTCAATTCCTCGCGGGGCGGTGGCTCGAAGGACACCTGGTTGCTCGGCGACGGCTGACCGGCCCGCCGGGAGGAGTCTGATCGGTCGCGCCCGCGCGGCGTTCGAGATCCGTTACGGTGCCGTCACACACACGAAACGCGGCCGCTCCAACCTGGTCGGGTTGGCCGCGTCGTGGCGGTGCCTTTTCACGCTATGGGGAGGTCGGTCATGTGCGGATTCGGGGGAGAGTTCCGGCTCGACGGCGCGGCGGCCGACGAGGCGGCCGTTCGCCGGATGCTGCCCTGCCTGCAGTCGCGCGGCCCGGACGGTGAGGGCGTGGTGACCCGCCGGCACGTGGCGCTGGCGCATCGCCGCCTGAAGATCATCGACTTGTCCGACGCCGGTGGCCAACCCATGGTCGACGACGAGCTGGGCCTTTCGCTGGTCTTCAACGGCTGTATCTACAACCACCAGCAGCTGCGCCGCGAGCTCGAGGCGGCCGGGTACCGGTTTCTCTCCCACTCCGACACCGAAGTGATCATCAAGGCGTACCACCGGTGGGGTCCGGCCTGCGTCGAGCGGTTCTACGGCATGTTCGCCTTCGCCCTGGTCGAACACGTGAGCGGCACCCTGGTGCTGGGCCGCGACCGGCTCGGCATCAAGCCGCTCTACCTGGCCGAGACGCCCGGGCGGCTGCGCTTCGCGTCCACCCTGCCCGCCCTGCTCGCCGCCGGTGACGTGGACACCACCATCGACGCGGTCGCGCTGCACCACTACATGACGTTCCACTCGGTGGTGCCCCCGCCGCGCACCATCCTGTCCGGGGTGCGCAAGTTCCCACCGGCCACCGTGCGGGTGGTCACCGCCGACGGTCGCAGCACCGACACGGTCTACTGGAGCCCGACCTTCAGCCGCGCCGCCGCACCCGCGATGTCCCCCCGGGAGTGGCAGGAAAAGATCATGGGCACGCTGCGTACGGCGGTCGAACGGCGGATGGTCGCCGACGTGCCGGTCGGCGTGCTGCTCTCCGGCGGCATCGACTCCACCCTCATCGTGGCGCTGCTCGCCGAGCAGGGTCAGCGGGGGCTGAGCACGTTCAGCATCGGCTTCGAGGCGGCGGCGGGCGAGAGCGGTGACGAGTTCGCCTACTCCGACCTGGTCGCCGAACGGTTCGGCACCGTGCACCACCAGATCCGCATCGGCCGGGAGCGGTTCCTGCCCGGCGTGCACGCCGCCATCGGGGCGATGAGCGAACCCATGGTCAGCCACGACTGCGTCGCGTTCTACCTGCTCTCCGAGGAGGTCTCGAAGCACATCCGGGTGGTGCAGTCCGGCCAGGGCGCCGATGAGATCTTCGCCGGCTACGACTGGTACCCGCCGCTGGCGAACGTGCCGCGCGAGGCCGCTGTGGACGCGTACGCCTCGGTGTTCTTCGACCGCCCGCACGCCGCGCTGGCCGAGCACCTCGCCTCGGACTGGATGCTGGCCCGCGACGTCAGCCGGGAATTCGTCGCCGCGCACTTCGGCGCCCCCGGGGCGGATACCACGCTCGATGCCGCATTGCGGCAGGACAGCATGGTGATGTTGGTCGACGATCCGGTGAAACGAGTCGACAACATGACGATGGCGTGGGGGCTGGAGGGGCGCGTACCGTTCCTCGATCATGAGGTGGTCGAGCTGGCGGCGGCCTGCCCACCGGAGCTGAAACTGGCTGGTGGGGGTAAGGGTGTACTCAAAGAGGCGAGCCGGGGGATCGTCCCCGACGAGGTTATCGACCGCCCCAAGGGTTACTTCCCGGTGCCGGCCATCCGGCACCTGTCCGGCCCCCTGCTCGACGACGTGCGCGACGCCCTCGGCGCCAGCGCGGCCCGGCAGCGTGGCCTGTTCCGCAAGGAGTACGTCGAGGAGCTTCTCGCCGCGCCCAACGCCGCGCGCACCACGCTGGGTTCCAACGCCCTCTGGCAGCTCGGGCTGCTGGAGCTGTGGCTCCAGCGAACGGGGGTGTAGATGACCACCCTGCTGCCGGATGTG
>DASVVF010000620.1:0-1713 GCA_036386695.1 Catenuloplanes sp.
GACGATGAGCACCACCTGGTCGCACGCCTCCGCAAGCGCCTGGTTGGTAGTGCCCAGCGCATCGGTGAACGCCCGACCGATCGGGGTGGCGGGCACCAGGGACAGCCCGACCTCCGGGCTCACCAGCACCAACCGGGCGGCACAGTCCCGAACGGCCGTGGCGAGTTCCCCGATGACCGCCGGATCGTCCGCCGGCTGTTGGGCCGGGTCGAGCAGCACCGCGACCCACCCGCCGAGGTCGTCGATGAGCAGCGTCTCGTCGGGTTTGGCCCCGGCGATGACCGCCGCCAGGGTGGCCGGGTCGGCCCCGGTCTCCTCGGTCGACCAGGCCTGCGGCCGGCGCCGCTGGTGCCGGTCGATGCGGGCCAGCCACTCCGGGTCGTCCTGGCCGCCCACTGACGTGGCCACGTAGCGCACCGACGGCGCGTCGGCCACCAGGGATTCGGCGAATTCGGACTTTCCCGAACGGATGCCGCCAAGGATCAGGATCGTGTGCCACCCGTCAACGGACATGACCCGTACCTTAAGGCCGCGCCGACACATCCCGCTGCCGGGCCGCGTGTGCGTCCGGGAAGCCGGTTCCGATCGGCCGACTACGCTAGCGGAGGCCCGTCGCGGGCCGACGTATCGAGGGGAGACGCGACATGCCGTGGAGCTGGCGGTACGAGGGCGCGGACGGCTCGCCCGTGACCGGGCCGGCCGAGACGTTCGGCAGCCAGGCCGACGCCGAGTCCTGGATCGGCCAGACCTGGCGCGAACTGGCCTCCAACGGGGTCAGTTCGGTGAGCCTGCTGGAGGAGGACCGGGTCGAATACCGGATGAGCCTGATGCCGGCCGCGGAATGACCTCGGCGGCCGCCATGACCGGGGGAGCCGCCGCGGCGCTGGGCCGGGTGCCGTCGTGACCTGGCGGGCCGACGACATCGTCGTCGGCGTACCGCGCGACGCGTTCCGTCCCAGCCCGGTGTTCCTGGCCATCGTCGCGCTGTTCGTCACCGGCGGCTGGATGACCTGGGCCCGGTACGGCAACGTCGAGTTCAACGTCTTCCTCTTCGTTATCGCCGGCTGGCTGGTCTCGCTCTGCCTGCACGAGTACGCCCACGCGTTGATCGCCTACCGGGCGGGTGACGTGGGTGTGGCTCACCGCGGCTACCTACGGCTCAATCCGCTCAAGTACAGCCACCCGCTGCTGTCGATCGGGCTGCCGGTGGTGGCCGTGCTGCTCGGCGGCATCGGTTTGCCGGGCGGGGCGGTGTGGGTGGACCGGCACGTGATCCCCGGAAGACTGAGGCACACGCTGGTCAGCGCCGGCGGACCGGCGACCAACGTGATCTTCGCGCTGGTGCTGGCGGTGCCGTTCGTGGTGGGCGTCGACGTCAACGGACACCTGGAGTTCTGGGCGGCCGTGGCGTTCCTGGGTTTCCTGCAGCTGACCGCCAGCGTGCTGAACCTGCTCCCGGTGCCCGGTCTCGACGGGGGCAACATGCTGCAGCCGTGGCTGTCTGCCAAGTGGCAGCGCGGCTACGACCTGATGGCGCCGTACGGTTTCCTGCTGCTCTTCGCCCTGCTGTGGAATCCCCGGATCGGTGGGTGGTTCTTCGCCGTGGTCGGTGCGATGGCCGACCTGGTGGGCCTGCCGCCGGAGCTGTCCGGCCTCGGTTACGAGCTGCTGCGCTTCTGGAACTGACCGGGTGGAACTGACCGGGCCGCCCGG
>DASVVF010000621.1:0-4251 GCA_036386695.1 Catenuloplanes sp.
GGACCTGTTCGGCCACGAGGCGGCCGTCTTCGTCCCGAGCGGGACCATGGGCAACCAGATCTGCCTGCGCCTGGTCGTGCCGCCCGCGCAGGAGCTGCTCTGCGACGCCGACGCGCACGTGGTGACGTACGAGATGGCCGCCGCCGCGGCGTACGGCGGCATCTCGACCCGTACCTGGCCGGCGGTCGGTGGCGCCATCGACGTCGACCAGGTCGCCGCGATGATCCGCCCCGACGGCTACTGGGCCGTGCCGACCCGGGCGATCGCGCTCGAGCAGACCCACAACCGGGGCGGGGGAGCCGTCATCGCGCTGGAGACGATCCAGCGGCTGCGCGCCACCGCCGACGCGGCCGGGGTCGCCCTGCACTGCGACGGCGCCCGCATCTGGCACGCCCACGTCGCCGACCGGGTGCCGTTGGCCACCTACGGCGCCCTGTTCGACACCGTGTCGGTGTGCCTGTCCAAGGGCCTCGGCGCGCCGGTCGGCTCGCTGGTGCTGGGCAGCGCCGAGAAGATCGACCGGGCGCGGTACATCCGCAAGCGGATGGGCGGGGGGATGCGCCAGGCCGGGATCCTCGCCGCCGGTGGGCTGTACGCGCTGCGCCATCACATCCCCCGGCTCGCCGACGACCACGCCCGGGCCGCCCGGTTGGCCGATGCGTTGGCCCCGTTCGGGGTGGTGGCCGCCGACCCGGTGCGCACCAACCTCGTCCCGCTCGACCTGACCAAATCCCCGCTGGACGCCCCCGGGCTCGGCGCCGCCGCCCGGGAGCGCGGGGTCCTGGTGTCGGTGCTCGGCCCCCGCACCGGCCGGCTGGTCACCCACCTCGATCTCGACGACGACGCCGTGGACCGGGCGATCGAGGCGCTGACCGCGGTGTTCCGCGGCTGAGCCGGCTCAGCCGCGCGCAGCCGCTTGAGGGTGGCTCAGCCGCGCGCAGCCGGGCCCGACAGCGGCGCGGGCGCGCAGCCGCTCAGCCGCTTGAGGGTGGCGATGTCGGCGGCGTGGCCCTCGTGCTCCTCGGTGGGGGTCTCCACGATCACCGGGATGCCGGCCGTCGCCGGGTGGGTCATCAGCTCCGCGAACGGCGCCTCGCCGATGGCGCCCTTGCCGATCGACTCGTGCCGGTCCCGGGTAGACCCGCAGGGATCCTTGGAGTCGTTGGCGTGCACCAGCCACAGCCGGTCCGCGCCGACCGTGGCGACCAGCTCGTCGAGGGTCGCGGTCATCGCACCCGGGGTGGCCAGGTCGTGTCCGGCCGCCCAGGCGTGGCAGGTGTCGAAGCACACGCCGAGCCAGGGATGCCGTTCGACGGCGTCGAGGTACGGGCCCAGGTCGGCCATCCGCGAGGCCAGGCAGCGTCCGCCGCCGGCGCTGGGCTCCACCATCAGCTTCGGGGCGCCGGCCGCCGCCGCCCGGTCCAGCAGCGGCAGCAACGCCTCGCCGACCTGCCGCAGGGCCTTGTCGGCGTGCGCGGCGTCGACGGCGCTGCCGGCGTGGAACACCACCCCGGTCGCGCCGATCGCCCGGCCGCGGTGCAGCGCGTGGGCCAGCGTCGCGACCGACCGCTCGACCGTGGCAGCGGTCGGCGACCCCAGATTGACCAGCAGGGACGCGTGGATGTACACCGGCACGCCGCGCTCGGCGCAGCCGGCCCGGAACGCCGCGTCCTGGGCCGGGTCACCGGGCGGCAGCGCCCAGCCCCGGGAGTTGGACACGTACACCTGGACCGCCTCGGAGCCCGCCGCGTCGGCGAACGGCAGCGCTGCCTTCGCCAACCCGCCGGAGGTCCGGGTGTGCGACCCGACCGGCCGAGTCAGAAGCATCCGATGACGACTTCGCTCTGCGGTGCCGCCTGACTGTTCTCATCGGGGTTCTGGAAGCGGACCGTGCCGTTGGGGTTGAAGTCGACCCGGACCCGCAGCCGCAGGGCCTCCAGCGCCGCCTTGGCCTGCTGGCAGGGCAGGTCCTTGACCCTGGGCACGGTGACCAGCGCCGGTCCCTTGCTGACCTCCAGGTTGATCTTCGCGCCCTTCTCCACTCCGGTGCCGTTGGCCGGGTCCTGCGCGATGACCTCGTCCTTGGGCTTGTCGCTGTCCTTGTACACCTCGACGGCGGTCAGGCCGCGCTGCTGCAGCAGCCCCCGGACCTCGTTGATGTTCTTGCCGACGAGGTTCGGCACGGCGATCGGCGCCTTGCCCTTGCTGACCGTGACGGTCACCGTGTCCCCGGGCTTCACCTGGTCGCCCACCTTGGGCTCGACGGCGACGACGACGCCCTTGGGCAGGCTGTCGTCGAAGCGGTCGGGCCCTTTCTTCCACACCAGCTTCAGGCCCTCAAGCTCGCTGCGGGCCAGCTCGGTCTCCTTGCCGACGACGTCGGGCACCGGGTAGCGCTCCGGGCCCAGCGAGAGGACCACGGTGACCGTGCCGCCCTTGACGACCCGGCCGTTGAGTGGCGGGTCCTGGCTCAGCACCACGTCCCGGTCGACCTGCTCGTCGTAGCGGCCGGCGGCGAAGGCGAGCCGGAAGCCGTCGCGGGTGGCCGCCGCCTCCGCCTGCGACCGGGTCATGTTGACCAGCTGCGGCGCCGCCGTGTAACGCCCGATGGTGGCCCACCAGCCGCCGCCCACCAGGACCAGGCCCACCGCCACCAGGGCCGCCACCAGCACGATGCGCCGGCGCTGGTCGTCGGCCGGCGCGGCGGCCGGCTGGCGGGCGACCACATGGTGGGCGGTCGGCGCGGCGAGGTTGTCGGCGGGGGGGCGCCGCCGGCGCGGCGACGGCTGGTCCTTCTGTTCGGGCAGCCGGGCCCAGGCCGGGCGTTGCGTCGGCTGCACCGTCGGCACGACGGCGGTGGGCTGGCCGACCTGTCGCAGCAGCGCGGTGTCCGCGTTCGCCACCCCCAGATCGTCGCGGACCGCCTGCACCTCGGCGAGCAGCGCGCCGGCATCGGTGGGCCGGCCGGCCGGGTCGCGCCGGGTGGCCCGCGCCACCAGGTCGTCGAGCACCTTCGGCGACCCGGGTACGACCTTCGACGGCGCGGGGACGTCATGGTCGACGTGTTGCCAGGCGACCTCGACGGGCTTGTCGCCGTCGTAGGGCACCCGTCCGGTGAGCATTTCGAACAACACGATTCCGGCCGAGTAGACATCGGTCCGCGCGTCCGCCTGCCCCTCGGTGACCAGTTCCGGGGCGACGTACGCCACCGTGGCCATCAGGTGCCCGTCGCCGTCGTCGTCGGCGCTGACCTCCACCGCGCGGGCCAGACCGAAGTCGGCCACCTTCACGACGCTGTCGACGAGGTTGCCGGAGCCGCCGGTGGGGGCCTCGGCGACCAGCACGTTCTCCGGCTTGACGTCGCGGTGTACCAGCCCGGCGCGGTGCGAGGCGGCGATCGCGGCGAGCATCTGCTCGAGGATCGCCAGCGCCTCGGCCGGGTTGAGCCGGCGCCGCTCGACCAGCAGCTCACGCAGGGTGCGGCCGCGCACGTACTCCATCACCAGGTACGGCAGGCCGTTGTGGCTGCCCTGGTCGTAGACGGCGACCACGTTGGGGTGGGTCAGCCGGGCGATGGTCTTGGCTTCGTCGGTGAAGCGGGTGAGGAACCGGGCGTCACCGGCCTGGGAGGGATGAATGATTTTCAAAGCGACGATGCGTTCCAACCGCTCGTCCACAGCGGTGTACACGGTCGCCATGCCGCCCCGGGCGACGCGCGCGCGGATTCGGTAGCGCCCGTCGACCAGCGAGCCCAGCAGTGTGTCGGCGACCTGTGTGTCCATCGGCAGGCAGTCTATGTGTCCTTTGGGTAGAGGCAGACCAGGATGCCACAGGCGGCGCCGAACGGGTATGCCGGCGGGGCATCGTCGTGCGACGAACCCCGCCGGGCGCGGTCGGAACCGGTCACCACTGCGGGTCCCCGTACCGGGGCTGCGGGTAGCCCGGCTGCGCGTACCGGGGCTGCGCGGCGGGGCGCAGCGCGGCCGGCGCCAACTCCGTGTCGCTGGGTTCGGTCGGCGGTTCCTCGGTCGGCGCGACCGTCTCCTCCGCCGGCGGCGGAGGTGGCGCGGTGGTGTCCTCCGGTGCCGGGTAGCCGGAGTGGACGGGCGCCGGGGAGGGCGGGCTCGGCGTGGGGGAGGCCCCGCAGGCGCAGGTCGCGGTGGGTGTCGGGGCTCCGGGCGTGGGGGGCGTCCACACCGACGGCGTCCCCACCGGTGTGCTGCCGGGCTGGCCGTTGGGCCCGGGGACCGT
>DASVVF010000622.1:0-2669 GCA_036386695.1 Catenuloplanes sp.
CAGCCGCCACCGTCCGAGCCGGGTGGCGGCCCGGCGCAACGCCAGCACCTCCGCGTGGGCGGTCGGGTCGCCGGTCCACTCCCGCTCGTTGCGGCCGGTGGCCAGTTCGCTGCCGTCCGGCCCGTACAGGACCGCGCCGACGGGTACGTCGGCACCGCCGCCACCGGGCACGTCGACACGACCGCCGCCGGCGCGCGGCGCGGTACCGGCCGGCGCCTGGCTTGCCACTGCCAACGCCCGCCGCATCCACCCCTCATGCCGCGCCGGCCGCCCGCCAGGCAGCGCAGACGCGCCAGGCAGCGCAGACCCAGCAGCGTTCGGCGGGCCGACCGGGGCGGTCACGCCTCCCGGAGCTCCTCGACCTCGTCGCCACAGCCGAGGGTCTGACACACCTCGGCGGTCACGTCGGCCGGCAGCATGCCCTCGCGGGCGCAGAGGCTCAGCAGCCGGTGTGCGGAGACGCCGAGGTCGGAGAGGAGGTCCGCGTCTCCGACCGGGTCGGCGTCCGGCTCGACGGCGGGCCGGTCCGTCGCGTCGTCGTCCTCGGCGATGACCGCCTCGACCACCTCGTCGACCTCGAGTGCCGGCGCCTCGATGTCGCCGAGCAGGAGGGCCCCGAGCCGGGACTCGTCGGCGAAGACGGAATCGGATCCGAAGATCCGCAGGTCCTCCTCGCCGTCGGCACGCATGATCACCAGATAGCTGTCGTCCGCCTCGACAAAGAGCAACAGCAGGTCGGCGTCGGGCTCGGTGTCCCGCAGCCGGTCGACGACCTCGTCGACGTCAGCGGCTCCGGACAGGTCGAGCTCGGACGCGCTCCAGCCCTTGGTAGTCCTGGCCACGGCAGCAGCGAAATATGACACGGTCCCCCCAATGGTTCCGCGGCGTGCCCCGCAGCCCCTGGCGCTTGTATTACGCGTGACGGTATCCGGTCCGACGGCCTATCGACCGCGCGACGCCCCGTCAGTGGTGAGAAACCCATCGGCACGGCTCAGCCGCCGTGGGTGCCGCCCAGCGGGGTGGCCTCAACTGGCCAGCCGGCGGCGGGTGGCGATCAGCTCGCGTAGGCGTGCACCACGTAGCCGCTCCGGGTGGGCGCGTTCCCGGGCCGACTTCGCGTCGGCGAGTGCGGCCAGAAGCTGCAGCCGTCGCCGGCGACGATCGGGGTCGAGCCGCTGCTCAGTCGAAGCCATGTCGCCGAGGTTGCCGACTGTTGAGGCATTCGTCAAGGCCAGGTGCGGGGTGCAGCCGGAGCCCTACGCTGTGTCGAGGACATAGGTTGCGCGAGGGACATTCACCACATCGGCCAGTCGCCGGACGTGGCCCAGTTGAACGCGGCCGAACCGGCCGCCACGGCGAGCCCGATGGCGGTACTCATCGCGATGCCGGCCGCCACACCCCGGTCGCCCAGCCGGCACAGCAGGAGGGCCGCCAGCCACGCCACCGCCGTGGCGAAGACCGTGTACCAGAGGTAGCTTCGGAGATCGCGGCCGAACAGACCGAAGAGCAGCAACCAGAGCGTGCCGCCACCGATGCCGGCCATCAGGCCCGCGAGCCGGACCGGATGGGGCTCCCGGTAGCGGGGCCGCACCGGGCCGGCGGGAAACGGCCCGGCGGCACTGTGCACCACCGGCGGCATCCGCCAGCCGGGGGGAGGCATGCCGGCCCTCGGCCACGAACCGCCCTGCTCCGTCATCGCACCCGCTCCTCGTCACCCTCCAGCAGCCTACCCGGCACGGCCCGGTCCCCAGACCCGTCAGCCGGCAGCGGCCACCCGGCGGCGGGCACCCGGCAGCGGGCAACCGGCAGCGGGCAACCGGCAACCGGCAACCGGCAACCGGCAACCGGCAACGGCTCCCGCGACCGGGCCGGCGTGGGCGGTCCCGGTCTGTCAGGATGGGCCCGGTGCGGCAGCAGCGGAAACTCCTTCGGATTGCGTACCCCTTGATGCTGACGCTCGGCGCGGCCCTGGCCGGGTGCGGCGCAAAGCCGCCACCCGAGTACCACGACGGCACCGCGGTGGCGCAGCAGGCGGAGTCGACCCCGCCGCCGGTGGCCAGCGACCCGGCTACGCCGCAGGCTCCGGCGGGCAGTACGGTCGCGCCAACCCCGACCAGGTCCGCGACCGGATCCAGCCCGACGCCGGCGTCCTCCGGTCGGCCCGCCGCGTCGACGCCGACGCCGACGCCGACCAAGGCACGCGCGGGCGGCTGGAAGTACGTCTTCCCGGTGTCCGGCCGGAATGTCTCCTACCATCCGACCCACTCCGGCTACCCGGCCACCGACATCTTCGCCAACTGCGGCCAGCCGGTGGTCGCCGTCACCGACGGCACCGTGCTGGAGGTGAGCCGGGTGGACCGGTACCGCAAGGGGGCGCCGGCGGGCCCGCTCAACGGCGGGCTGTCGGTGTCGCTGCTGGGCGCGGACGGGGTTCGTTACTACGGATCGCACCTGACCGTGGTGGACACCGGAATCGAGGCCGGGGTGCGGGTCCGCGCCGGGCAGCGGTTGGGCACGGTCGGCCGGACCGGGAACGCCAACAACGTGTGCCACCTGCATTTCGGCATCTCGCCGGCCTGCGCGCGGACCGGCGACTGGAACGTGCGTCGGGGGGTCGTCTGGCCGGCGTCGTTCCTGGACTCCTGGCGGGAGAAGGGATCACGCTCGCC
>DASVVF010000623.1:0-3358 GCA_036386695.1 Catenuloplanes sp.
AGCTGGTGCACCGCGTCGAGGCTGTCGACCAGGTCGGTGTCGGGCAGCGCCCAGGCGGGCGCGTCGAGGCAGTCGGCCATCCCGGCCCGCAGCTGCGTCAACTCCGCCAACACCCGACCATTATGGAACAGGTGTACGACAACTTTGGATTGGGCGTCGCCCACCATGCCGTGTGGGGGCACGCGGGCGGTTCTCGCCGACAGCGTCACCACGCCGTGCCCGGGCGGCCGACAGCCGCGCTCGACCCGGCCCGCCCCCGGCTGTGCCGTGGCCCGCTGGCCGTGCCGTGTCCCGGGTGCTGGCCGTGCCGTGGGCCCGAGTGCTGGCGCTGCTCCGGCTCGGGTCCCGCATCCGGCGCGGGTCCCGGCTTTTCCGGAGCGGCGCGCGGTCTCCCGCCCCGCGCGTCCACGTTGTCTGGTCGTGTGCCTAGTCGGCCTTGCTGGCCTGCCACTTGGCGGCCAGTCCGAGGATCTCGTTCTGCATGAAGCTGAAGAAGTCGCGCATGTCGGCCACCCGGCGCCCGGCGGGTGACCGCCGCCCGCCGAGGGCTTCCACCCCCTCGGTGGCCAGGTCGATGTTGGCCTTGAAGAAGCCGCCCTTGGTCGCCATGGATTCGTACCAGGCATCGTCGGGCAGCCGGTAGCGGTCGCGGCGGGAGTTGGGCGCCGGTTCGCGGGCCAGCATCCCGATCTGGATGAGGTAGCGCACCGCTCCGGAGATAGCGGCCGGGCTGACCCCGAGGCGCTCGCTGAGTTGCGCGGCGGTGAGAGCCGGTTCGTCGGCGGCCATCATGGTGATCAGCACGCGGGCCGGCATCCGGGGGAAGCCGTAGTCGGACCAGGCCATCGCCATGTGCTCGACGAACCGACGCACGGCCTCGTCGTCGCGCGGGGTGGTCGGCTCGTCAGGCATCGCTGTGGACCTCCGGGAGTCGAGCGGTGGGCTTCTGTCACCAGGTTTACATTATTTTCTACGTTCACAAAGTTGTGAAGCAAGTGTAGCGTCGGTGACGTGGACACCATCATTTCGGCCGTCGGGCTGGAAAAGCGCTTCGGGCGCACACAGGCTCTCGCCGGGCTGGACCTCAGCGTCCGTCCCGGCGAGGTGCACGGCTTCCTCGGCCCCAACGGGGCGGGCAAGTCCACCACCATCCGCATCCTGCTCGGCCTGCTGCACGCCCACGGCGGCACGGTGCAGCTGCTCGACGGAGACCCGTGGCGCGATGCCACCCGGCTGCACCGCCGGCTGGCGTACGTGCCCGGCGACGTCACCCTGTGGCCGAGCCTCACCGGTGGTGAGGTCATCGACCTGCTCGGCCGGCTGCGCGGCGGTTTGAACGCCCAGCGGCGCGCTGAGCTGCTGGAGCGGTTCCAACTCGACCCGCGCAAGAAGGGCCGCGCGTACTCCAAGGGCAACCGGCAGAAGGTCGCGCTGGTCGCGGCGTTCGCCTCCGACGCTGAGCTGCTGCTGCTCGACGAACCGACCTCGGGGCTCGATCCGCTGATGGAGGAGGTGTTCCGGGAGTGCGTCAACGAGGAACGCCGCCGGGGCCGCACCGTGCTGCTCTCCAGTCATCTGCTCGCCGAGGTGGAGGCGCTCTGCGACCGGGTCAGCATCGTCCGCGAGGGGCGTACGGTCCAGACCGGGACGCTGGCCGAGATGCGCCACCTGACCCGTACCTCGATCACCGCTGAGCTGGCCGCCGCGCCCAACGGCCTGGCCGGCCTGCCCGGGGTGCACGACCTGCACGTCGACGGCCACCGGGTCCGCTTCGACGTGGACACCGCCCACCTCGACCGGGTGCTGCGCCAGTTGACCGCCGCGGGGGTACGCAGTCTCACCAGCCACCCACCGACCCTGGAGGAGCTGTTCCTGCGGCACTACCCCGGAACCGCCAGAACCAGCGGCAACGGCCGGGTCGCGGCGGTGACCCGGTGAGCGCGCTCGCCGGGACCGGCGCACTGGTCCGGCTCGCGTTGCGCCGGGACCGGGTGATCCTGCCGATCTGGGTGCTGCTGCTCGGCGGCATCCCCATCGTGTACGCCAGCAGCATCGCCGAGCTCTACCCGACCGCCGCGGCGCGCGCGGAACTCGCCGCGGTGACCGCCACCAACACGTCCCAGATTGCCATGTTGGGGCCGATCTTCGGCGACAGCCTGGGGGCGTTGACCGCCTGGCGTTCCGGCATCCTGATGCTCGGCGTCGCGATGGCCGCCCTCTTCACGGTCATCCGGCACACCCGCGCCGACGAGGAGGCCGGCCGCTCCGAACTGCTCGGCGCCACCGTCGTGGGACGACTCGCCCCGGTGACGGCCGCGCTGACGGTCGCGTTCGCGGGGGCCCTCGCGGTGGCCGCCGTGGCCACCGTCGGACTGATCGGCGCCGGGCTGCCGGCTGCCGGCTCCCTCCAGCTGGGGCTCGCGATGGCCGTACCCGGCCTGGCCTTCGCCGCGGTAGCCGCCGCGGCGGCGCAGCTCACCGAGGCGGCCCGACCCGCCCGTGGGCTGGCACTGGCCGCCCTCGGCGGGGCGTACCTGCTGCGCGCCGCCGGCGACACCAGCGTCGACGCCTTCTGGTTGTCCTGGCTGTCGCCGCTCGGTTGGGCGCAACAGGCCCGCCCGTTCGCCGGCTTCCGACCCAGCGCCTTCGCGCTGGCGGCGGTGTTCACCGTGGTGCTCGTGGCCGGCGCACTCGCCCTGGCGGCCCGACGGGACCTCGGCGCCGGGCTGCTGCCGGCCCGACCGGGACCGGCAGCGGCCGCGCCGGGGTTGCGGACCCCGCTGGCGCTGGCCTGGCGGCTGCACCGGGGTGCGCTCGCCGGCTGGGTGGCCGGCTTCGCCGTGCTGGGTGCGGTGCTCGGTGGCGCCACCCGCGGCGCTGTCGCCCAGCTGGGCGACAGCGAGGAGCTACGGGAGCTGATGGGCAGGCTCGGCGGCGGCGCGGGGGGCCAGCTGGAAACGGTCTATCTGGCGGCGATCCTGAGTTTCTTCGGCCTTGCGGCGGCCGGGTTCGCCGTCCAGGCGACGCTGCGGTTGCGCGGCGAGGAGACCGCCCAGCGCCTCGAGCCGCTGCTGGCCACCGCCACCGGGCGGCTGGCCTGGGCGTCCAGCCACCTGGTGTTCGCCCTGCTGGGCCCGGCGCTGGCGCTGCTGGCGGCCGGTCTCGGCGCCGGGGTGGCCTACGGCCTGGGTACGGGTGAACTGGGTAACCGACTCCCGGGGGCGGTGGGCGGCGCGCTGGTGCAACTGCCGGCAGTGTGGGTGCTGGCCGGCCTGGCGGTCGCTCTGTTCGGGCTGCTGCCCCGATTGACCGCCGCCAGTTGGGCCGTGCTCGTCACGTGCATCGTGTTGGGCCAGTT
>DASVVF010000624.1:0-2008 GCA_036386695.1 Catenuloplanes sp.
GGCGTTGACCGACGGGGCGGGGTTGGCCGAGGGGGCCGGCTGGGCGGACGGGGCGGGATTGACCGATGGGTGGGGTCCTACCGTCGCGGCGTTCTCCGATTCCGGTGACGTGCACCCGGTCAGGGCGCCGACCACCACCGCGGTCAGGCCGAGCACCACCTGATTTGCGCGCATAGGAGGCATTATGCTCCGAACCGTCCGGGCCAACGTTCCAACGCGACCGATCCGCGACCGGCCACGCCGGCCACGACGCGGCATCCGGGCCAACGCATCGACGAGAGCCATTGCGCGAGCGGTGCCGCGACTGCCAGTCTGCCGGGAGTGTCCGTCGGCACCCCGACGGGCACTCCCCGGCGGCGCGTAGGGGTGCCGCCGGTCCGTTCCCTCACCCGGGAGTGTGCCCCTGTGTCACCGCGTCGTTCCGTCGCCCGCCGCACCGCCGGTGTCTCCATCGCCGTCGGCGCCGTCGCCACCCTGCTGTTGACCACGGTCCCCGCCACCGCGGGACCATTGCCCGGCGCCATGAGGGTCCGGGCTGCCGCGGCCCCCGACATCCCGATCGCCGACATCAAGCGCCACCTCAGCCAACTGCAGTCGATCGCCACCGCCAACGGCGGCAACCGCGCCCACGGCCGGCCGGGCTACCTGGCCTCGGTCAACTACCTCAAGGCACAGCTCGACGGGGCGGGCTTCACCACCACGGTGCAGTCCTTCACCACCAGCGGCGCCACCGGCTACAACCTGATCGCGGACTGGCCGGGCGGCAACGCCGCGAACGTGCTGATGACCGGCGCGCACCTGGACAGCGTGGCGTCCGGCCCGGGAATCAACGACAACGGCACCGGATCGGCGGCGATCCTTGAGGTCGCCCTCGCGGTCGCCCGCACCGGCCTGCGGCCGGACCGGCACCTGCGCTTCGCGTGGTGGGGCGCCGAGGAACTGGGCCTGCGCGGATCGACCCACTACGTGAACTCGCTGTCCGCGGCCCAACGCGCCACCATCGGGGCGTACCTGAACTTCGACATGGTGGGCTCGCCGAACCCGGGCTATTTCCTGTACGACGGCGACAACTCCGACCGGGTGGGCGCCGGCCCCGGCCCGGCCGGGTCGGCCGAGATCGAGCAGACCCTGCAGGCGCACTTCACCAGCATCGGCGTACCTACCCGCGGCACCGACTTCGACGGCCGCAGCGACTACGGCCCGTTCATCCGGGCGGGCATTCCGGCCGGCGGCGCGTTCACCGGCGCGGAGGGAATCAAGACCGCTGCCCAGGCGCAACTGTGGGGCGGCACCGCGGGAGCCCCGTTCGACCGGTGCTACCACCGGGCCTGCGACACGTTGACCAACGTCAACGACACCGCCCTCGACCGCAACGCCGACGCCATCGCCCACGCGGTGTGGACGTTGGCGGCCGCCACGCCGCCGGCCGGCACCACCGTGTACGCCGACGGCTTTGAGACGGCGACCGGCTGGACGTCCAACCCGGCCGGTACGGACACCGCGACCGCCGGGCAGTGGGAACGCGCCGTCCCGGCCGCCACCAGCTCCGGCGGGGTCGGCACCCAGCTCGGCACCCCGGTCAACGGGACCTTCGACCTGGTGACGGGAGCGGCGGCCGGCGCCAGCGCCGGGGCCTTCGACGTGGACGGCGGCACCAGCACCATCCAGTCGCCGGCCATCACCCTGCCGGCCGGCCGCGGCCTGACGCTGTCCTTCTCCTGGTATCTCGCGCACCTGGACAACGCCGGCGCCACCGACTACCTGCGGGTCGTCGTCCTCGCCGGCGGCTCCACGACGACGGTGCTCAACCAGGTCGGCGCGGCCAGCAACCGGCCGGCCGCGTGGCAGCGGGCCACCGTGGACCTCTCGGCGTACGCCGGGCAGAGCATCCGCGTGCGCTTCCGCGCGGCCTCCGACTCCTCGGTGGGCTCGGTCGGGTGGAACGTCGACGACGTGCACATCGGGCCGCCGATCGTCGACACGACCAACCACCTCACGCTCTCGGCGA
>DASVVF010000625.1:0-7546 GCA_036386695.1 Catenuloplanes sp.
GCGGACCGTCGCCGGGCGTGACCCCCGCCCACAGCGACGTGTACGGGTTCATCCGCTCGCCGGTCGATGAGCGGGGCAGCAGCTGCAGGAACACCTCGAGGTCCCGGAAGGTCGGCAGGATCTTCTCGATGCCGACCACGGAGATCAGCGTCTGCGGCAGGGTGAGGCACATCCGCCCGTTGCCCTCGGACTCCACGACGACCAGCGAGCCGCTGCGCGCGACGGCGAAGTTGGCCCCGGAGACGGCGACCTTCGCCGACAGGAACTTCTGCCGCAGGTGCCGGCGGGCCGCCTCGGCCAGCGCGGGCGGGTCGTCGGTCAGCGTGCTCAGGTCGACCCCGGGCATCCGGCGGGCGAAGATCTCGCGGATCTGGGCCCGGTTGTAGTGGATCGCCGGGACCAGGATGTGCGAGGGGGTGTCCTCGGCCAGCTGCACGATCAGCTCGGCCAGGTCGGTCTCGATGGCGGCGATCCCGGCGGCTTCCAGTGCCTCGTTCAGCCCGATCTCCTGGGTGGCCATCGACTTGACCTTGACGACCTCGTCGGCGCCGGCCTCGGTGGCGAGCCGGGTGACCAGCTCACACGCCTCGCCGGCGTCCCGGGCCCAGTGCACGGTGGCTCCGGCGGCGGTGGCGGCTTCCTCGAACTCGACCAGCAGCTCGGGCAGCCGGGCCAGGACGTCGTCCTTGATCGCCGCCCCGGCGACCCGCAACGCCTCCCAGTCGGGCACCTCCCCGACCACCCGCAGCCGCTTGTCGCGGATGGTGTGGGTGGCCCGGCGCAGGTTGGCGCGCAGCTGGGGGTCGGCCAGCCGGGTCTTGGCCGCCGTGGGGAACGGCTCGTGGGCCAGGATGTTCCCGGTCCCCGGATGCCCGCTCATCGCCGCACCGTGCTCTCGTCGGACGTGCTCGCCAGGATCTCCGCGTAGTGCACCGGTCGGGCGGGGGCGGCCGCGCGGGACAGGCCGCCGCCGATGTGGGCCAGGCATGAGTTGTCGGCGGCGGCGACGTACGCCGCGTCGGTGCCCCGGATGGCGGCGCACTTGTCGGCCAGCATCGCCGTCGATACGTCGGCGTTCTTCACCGCGAACGTGCCGCCGAAGCCGCAGCACTCCTCGCCGCCGGGCAGGTCGACCAGGTCGATGCCGCGCACGGCCCGCAGCAGCCGCTGCGGGCGGTCACCCAGCCGCAGCATCCGCAGTCCGTGGCAGGTCGGGTGGTAGGTGACCCGGTGCGGGAAGGCCGCCCCCACGTCGGTCACCCCGAGGACGTCGATCAGCAACTCGGACAGCTCGTAGGTGCGCCCGGCGACGGCGGCGACCGCCGAGGCCAGGCCCGCGTCGCCGTCGGTGAGCCGGGGGTACGAGTCACGCACCATCGCCACGCAGGAGCCGGACGGGGCGACGACCGCCTCGTACGGGCCGAAGGTGTCGACGAAGCGGCGTACCAGCGGCAGGGTTTCGGCGCGGTAGCCGCTGTTGGCGTGCATCTGCCCGCAGCAGGTCTGCTCCGGCGGGAACTCGACGGTGTGGCCGAGCCGTTCCAGGACGGCCACCACCGCCTTGCCGGTGTCCGGGAACACCAGGTCGTTCACGCAGGTGATGAACAACGCGATGCGCATCAGCGGGCCTCCTCGAAGTACGGCAGGTGGCGCTCGCGGGCGGCGACCAGGTGGGCGCGCATCGCCGCGGCCGCCCCGTCGGCGTCCCCGGCGGTCACCGCGTCCACCACCCGGTGGTGTTCGGTGGCGCTGATCCCCAGATGGCTGGGTGGGAAGTGCAGCCGGAAGAGGTGCAGGTGCGGGCGCAGCCGGAGCACCGCGTCGCTGAGCAGCCCGTTGCCCGAGGCGCCGGCGAGCAGGTTGTGGAACCGGGCGTCCTGGGCGGTGAAGGCGGCTATTCCGGTGAAGCCGCCGGCGGCCGCGTCGGGCAGGTCGGCCTCGGCGCGCAGCCGGGCGGCGTCGGTGCCGCCCAGGGTGCCGTCGGCGACCCGCCGGGCGGTGCGGGCGGCGGCGGCCGGCTCCAGCAGCAGGCGCATCTCCACCAGCTCCTCGAATTCGGCGCGGGACAGCAGCGGTGAGGCGGTGTAGCCGGCCAGCGGACGTTTCCGGACCAGGCCGTCGGACTCCAGCCGGGCCAGCGCCTCGCGCACCGGCGTGGGGGAGACGTCCAGCCGGCGGGCCAGTCCGTCGATGCTGATCCGCTCCCCGGGGGCCACCACATGATCCATGATCATGGCCTGGACCGACGCGTACACGTCGTCGGTGAGGGTGAGCCGGCGGGCCGGGCGCATCCGTTCACTCACTCTCCCCTGGCCGACGGCCGGTGGCGGCGCTTGACGGGCGGGACGGGACCCGCTTCGATGTTCAAAGATCCTATAGGATTCGGCCGCTGAGGAGAACACCGTGGACCCGACCCAACGCACCACCCTGGGCAGCAGCGACGTCTCGGTGACCCGCTTCGGCGTCGGGCTGGCCGGGATCGGGTCGCTCTACCGGCCGGTGTCCGAGGCCGAGGGGGTCGCCGTTGTCGACCGGGCCTGGGAGCGCGGCATCCGGCTGTTCGACACCGCCCCGCTGTACGGCTTCGGCGACTCCGAACGGCGGGCCGGCCTGGCCCTGGGCCGCCGGCCACGCGCGGAGTTCGTGCTCTCCACCAAGGTCGGTCGGCTGCTGGTGCCCGGTGCGTCCCGGCCCGGCGACATGTGGGCCGACCCGCCGCCCGGGGTGACCGCCCGGTTCGACTTCTCCGCCGCCGGCGTGCGCCGGTCCGTCGAGGAGAGCCTGCGGCGCCTCGGCCTGGACCGGGTCGACCTGCTGCACATCCACGATCCGGACGAGCACTACGGGCCGGCCCTGGCGCAGGCCTACCCGGCGCTGGCCGAGTTGCGTAAGGCCGGCGTCGTCGGGGCGGTCGGGGTGGGCATGAACCAGGCCGCGATGCTGACCCGCTTCGTCCGCGAGCTGGGCGACGGGCTGGACTGCGTCATGCTGGCCGGCCGCTACACCCTGCTGGACCAGTCCGGGTTGGCCGAGTTGCTGCCGTTGTGCGCCGAGCGCGGGGTCAGCGTGCTGGCCGCCGCCGTCTACAACTCCGGTCTGCTGGCCGACCCCACCGGCAACGGGCGCTTCAACTACGCCCCGGCGGGCCCTGCCGTGCTCGGCCGGGCCCTGGCCATGCAGGAGGTGTGCCAGCGCTACGACGTGCCCCTGCGGGCGGCGGCGGTGCAGTTCCCGTTCGGGCACCCGGCCGTGGCCGCGGTGGTCTGCGGGGCGCAGAGCCCGGCCGAGGTCGACGACAACGTCGACGTGTTCGCCCACCCGGTGCCCGGGCAGCTCTGGCGCGACCTCAAGGCCGCCGGCCTGCTGCCGGCGGCGACGCCCACCCCCTGAGCCCGGGGGGTGCCCGCCGGCGTCTGTTTCCGCCCTGGCGCGGTGGGCGGCGCACCGGTTGTCCGGCGCCGGGCGGTCCGGTCTGGTTTCATCGAACCCAGGGGGCCGGACGTGGAACGGAGGCTCAGGTGGACAGCAGTGAGCTGATCTTTCTTGGCTGTTACACCGGCGAGAGCGGAGGCAAGGGCGAGGGGGTCACCGCGGTCCGCCGCGACCCGCGCACCGGCGGGCTGAGCCGGGTCGGTGTCGCGGCGCCCACTCCGTCGCCGTCCTTCCTCGCCCGCCATCCGGTGCTTCCGGTGCTCTACGCGGCCAACGAGCTGGACGAGGGCACCGTGAGCGCTTGGGAGGTGGACGGCGACGGTGGCCTGACCGCGCTGGCCGTCGAGGCGACCGGTGGCGCCCACCCGTGTCACCTGGCCGTCACCCCGGACGGGCGGCACCTGATCACCGCCAACTACGGCAGCGGCAGTCTGGCCGTGCACGCGTTGGACGACCGCGGGACGCCGGGTCGGCGCTGCGACCTGCTCACCCACGACGGGCGTGGGCCCGACCCGCAACGGCAGGACGGTCCGCACGCGCACATGGTCGCTCCGGAGCCGCACCGCTCCGAGGTGCTCGCGGTGGATCTGGGGGCGGACCGGGTCTACCGGCACCGCCTCGACCCGGTCAGCGGCCGGCTGGTGCCGCAGGGGGTGGCGATACAGGCCGCGCCGGGGGCCGGCCCGCGCCACCTGGCCCGGCACCCGGACGGCCGGGGGATGTTCCTGGTGGCCGAGCTGGACGCGACGGTCACCGGCTACGAGCCGGACCCGGCCGACGGGCGGCTGCGCGAGTGGGCCCGGTTCGCCGCCAGTGGACATCCCGGCTCCCAGCCGTCGGAAATCGTGGTGAGCCCGGACGGACGGTTCCTGTATGTGGGCAATCGGGGCCCCGACACGGTGTCGGTCTTTGCACTTAGTGAAGATCCCCCCATACCGGTCGCCGAGGTTCCCAGCGGCGGTCGATGGCCCCGCCACTTCACGGTGCTCGGGGGGTATCTCTACGTAGCCAATGAGCGATCGCACAGCGTGGCGATCTTCCGGATTGATCCCGAAACGGGCATTCCGCATCCAGCGGGGGCGCCACTCGACCAGGGCAGCCCGACCTGCGTTCTGCGCTGGTCGCCCGCGTACGGCCGGTAAGGGGCCGCCGGTCTTGACGTGAGGTCCTAATCTGTCGGGGCGAAACCTTTTCGATCATCGTTTCGAAAACGCCCCGCCTCCAACTGATCACCTAGCGTGATTTCCTTGGGGTGTCACGTTTCTGATCTGTAACTTCCAGCCGAATGTATATGGCGGCTGGCCCGTTCCGTGCGGACTATGGGACGCGTGCCAGGACGCCATCGTATGAGCAGCAACATCCAAGGGGCCGGTGTGATCGCCTCGGCGATGGCACTCGTCGTCGTCCTTGCCGGGTCATGGCTCGCCTATGACCAGCTGACCAAGCCCAGCTGCACCGGTCAGGTCCAGCTGACGGTCGCCGCCGCGCCGGAGATCGCCGACGCGGTCCAGGCGGCCGCGACGGCCTGGACGAAGGACGGGGCCGACCTGCGGGGCACCTGTGTCGCGGTCGAGGTCGGCAAGGCCGACGCCGAGACGGTCGCCGCCGCCATCGCCAGCAAGCACGGTGTCGCGTTGACCGGGATCGGTCAGGCCCGGGGCACCACGGCGATCCCGGACGTGTGGATCCCGGACTCCTCCACCTGGTTGATGCGACTGCGCTCGGAGGCGTCCGGCTTCGTCCCCACCGACGGCAAGCCGATCGCCATGAGCCCGGTCGTGGTGGCCATGCCCGAACCGGTCGCCCAGACCATCGGGTGGCCCGACCAGAAGCTCACCTGGACCGCCCTGCTGAAGCAGATCACCGGCGGTGCCGACCTGCGGACCGGGATCGTCGACCCGGCCCGCGACGCCTCCGGCCTGTCCGGTCTGCTCGCCCTGGGCGCCGCCGCCAACGCGGCCGGAGCCAACGCGGCGGAGGCCACCGCCGGCACGCTGCGCACGCTGGCCGCCGGCAGTTCCGCGCTGCGCGACGACCTGCTCGCCCGGTTCCCGCGCTCCGGGGACCCGACCGCGATCGCGACCCAGCTCAGCGCCGCGCCGCTGTCCGAAGAGGACGTCATCGCGTACAACGCCACCAAACCGCCGGTGCAGCTGGCCGCCCTCTATGTCGAACCGGCGCCGATGGCGCTGGACTACCCGTTCGCGGTCATGCCCGAGGCGGACGCCGCCCGCGCCGAGGCGGCCGGCCGGCTGCGCGCGGTCCTGGACGCCCCCACCTTCCGGGAGTCCCTCGCCCGCAGCGGGCTGCGGGCCCCGGACGGCAGCATCAGCAGCACCGCCCTCTTCAAGGCCCCCATCGGAGCTCCCGGTGCCACCGGCATCCCGGCTCCGGCCGCCCCCGCTCCCGCCGCCGGCGGTGCCGCCGGCGCCGCCGGAGCCGCGGCGATCGACCAGGCGTTGGGCAGCTGGGCCGCGATCACCCTGCCGGGCCGGATGTTGGCCGTGTTCGACGTGTCCGGATCCATGAAGACGAAGGTGCCGACCGCCGGCGGAGCCAGCCGTTCCCAGGTGATGCAGGAGGCCGCGCGTCAGGGCCTGGGCCTGTTCGACGACAAGTGGGCCGTCGGGGTGTGGGTGTTCTCCACCGAGCTGCAGGGCAACCAGGACTACCGCGAAGTGGTGCCGATCAGCCCACTGACCACCCAGCGCGGCAAGCTGCTGCAGTCGCTCGACTCGCTGACGCCCAAGGACGACGGCAACACGGGGCTGTTCGACACCACGATCGCCGCCTACAAACGGGTCCTCGACGGCTGGGAGGCCGGCCGGGTCAACTCGCTGACCATCTTCACCGACGGCAAGAACGAGGACGACAACGGGTTGAGCCAGGCCCAGCTCATCGAGCAGCTGAAGAAGGCGCAGGACCCGAAGCGCCCGGTCCGGCTGGTCATCATCGGCCTCGGCACCGGCGTCGACCGACCCCAGCTGGAGAGCATCACCAACGCCGTCGGCGGCGGGGTGTTCGTCGCCGAGGACCCGGCGAAGATCCGCGACATCTTCCTCAAGGCGATCGCCTCGCGGACCTCGATCCCGCGCTGATCGGGGTCGCGCCGGCTACGGCGTAACGGCGTGCGGGCCGGTGGCTGCTGCCACCGGCCCGTCGTCGTCTCCGGGTCGGGCGGGTTGTCCACCAGGGCCGGCCGGACCACCGGGAGGGCCGATCCGACGGGTGGCCAGCCACCGCGCCGGGTCGTCACGAACCGAGCGGACCACCGCACCGGCGGCACCGATCACCGCGGCGTCGGCGCCCCACGCCGAGCTGCGGACCTCGACGGGTGACCACGCCGCCGTCAGGACCCGGCGTTCGATCTCGGCCAGCACGCCGGGGCGCAGCCACCGCGCCAGCGGCGGGTAGCCGCCGCCCAGCACGATGGTGTCCAGGTCGAGCAGGTTGATCACGCCGGAGACCGCGACCCCCAGCGCGTCCGCGGCACCGGCCAGGGCGCGCAGGGTGTCGGTGTCGCCGGCGGCGGCCAACTCGGCCAGCCGGGCCAGCGCCGGCTCCGGGCCCGCCGGCCCGTCCGGCAGGCCGGCCGCCCGCAGGATCGCCTCCTGCCCGGCGTACTGCTCCAGGCAGCCGCGCGCCCCGCAGCGGCAGACCGGACCCTCCGGGCGTACCGGCAGGTGGCCGAGTTCGCCGCTCCAACCGCGTCCGCCCCGGTAGAGGCTGCCACCCAGCACGATCCCGGCCCCCACCCCGATCTCGCCGGAGATGTACAGGAAGTTGACCGGTCCGCCGGGACCGGCGTGCAACTCGCCGAGGGCCGCCAGGTTGGCCTCGTTGTCCACGGAGACCGACAGGTCGGCCAGGGCCGGGTGGCGGCGGAGCGCCCCGAGCACGTCGACGTCGCGCCACCCCAGGTTGGGGGCCAGCCGCACCAGCCCGCCGGCGGCCACCAGGCCCGGTACGGCCACCGCTGCCCCGGCCAGGGTCAGTCCCTCCCGCTCGGCACGCTCCCGGGCGTCGCCGGCCAGCCGGGCCAGGCCGTCCAGCGAGCCGCGCGGGCCGACGGGCCGCTGGTCGGCCCGGTGCACCGTCCGGAGCCGCACGGTGC
>DASVVF010000626.1:0-2937 GCA_036386695.1 Catenuloplanes sp.
GTGCTTGAGCGGTGTGAACAACCAGCACGGTAGGGACCGATCGAGGAGACGCCGGGAGTGAAATGTGGAGAGAATGTGCAGGGTTCATGGCACCTTCCGGCGGCCGGCCGACGAATCGGCACACGATCCGCGAACGATCGCGCTCCCGGGGCATACGGCCGGGCGCCCAGCGAACACGCGGCCAGCCAACCACCGGTCCTGCGGCCAGCTGGCCACCGACCATGCGGCGAGGTGCCCACCGACCATGCGGCCAGCTGCCCACCACCCTCATCGAACGTGACGTCTCCGAGCTGGCCGTCATCGAACGACGCGGCGAACTACGCAAGCTGCTCGCCCTGCTGGCCGGATGCTCCGGCGGGTTGCTCGTGCCCGCTTCGCTGGCCAGCCAGTCCGGCATCCCCCGCACGACCCTGACGCGCTACCTTGCGCTGCTGGCGGCCGTCTTCCTCATCAAAGAGATCCCCGCCTGGTCGGCGGGCACCACGCGACGCGCCGTCGGAACCCCCAAACTGGCGTACGTGGGCAGCGGCGTGGCCTGCCACCTGCTCGGTCAGGACGCCGCGCGCCTGGCCGAACCTGGCGGGGGAGCCGGGGCGATGGTGGAGAACTTCGTCCTCATGGAGTTGGCCCGTCAACTCACCTGGAGCGACGAGGGAGCCACCCTGCACCCCTACCGGACCAAGGACCAGGTCGAGGTGGACGCGGTGATCGAGTCGGCCGACGGTCGCGTGGTCGGCATCGAGGTCAAGGCTGGTGCCACGGTGCGCAGCGAGGATCTCGCCGGCCTGCGTCATCTGCAACGACAGGTGGGTGCCAACCTTGTCGCGGGCTACGTGCTCTACACCGGCCAACAGACGCTGCCCTTCGGCGACGGCCTGCGGGCGATCCCGCTATCGGCACTGTGGCAGACCGCACCCTGAGCACAGTCCAGCACCTACCATGCGAGACGTTCGCGGTCATGGCAGAGCCCGCCGGTCGGCGGGGTTCGAACTCAACTTCCCCGGTTGGGGCAGCAGGACCTCGATGCGGCAGCCGGTGGGTCCGCCATCGGGCTCGGGGTCGGTCACCGTGATGGCGCCCCCGTGCAGGTCGACGATCCACCGGGCGATGGACAGGCCCAGGCCGGTCCCGCCGTCGCGGCCGGTGGCGCGTTCGCCGCGGGTGAACCGTTCGAAGACCGCCGCCCGTTCGCTGGGCGGGATCCCCGGCCCTTCGTCGGTCACGTCGATGAGGACGCCGTGGCGGGTCTGGCGGGCGCCGACCCGGACGAGACCACCGGGTGGGCTGTGCCGGGCGGCGTTGTCGAGCAGGTTCGCCAGCACCTGGTGCAGTCGTTCCGGGTCGCCGCGCAGTGGTACCGGTCGGTCGGGCAGGCTGTGGGCGAAGCGGACCTCGCGGCCGGCGCCGGCGGCGGTCACCTGGGCCGCGCCGAGCGCCTCGGCGAGAAACTCGGACAGTTCGATGTCGACCACGTCGAGTGGCACGACGCCGGCATCCACTCTGGACACATCCAGCAGTCCGGTGACCAGGCGGCTGAGTCGTTCGGTCTGCGCCAAGGCCGTTCGCAGCGTGGCCGGGTCGGCGTCGGCCACGCCGTCCACAATGTTCTCCAGCAGGCCGCGCAGCGCGGTGATCGGCGTACGGACCTCGTGCGAGACGTTCGCGATCAGTTCCCGGCGCTGCCGGTCCGCCGCCGCCAGGTCGGCGGCCATCGAGTTGAAGGCGCGGGCCAACTCGCCCACCTCGTCGTACGAGGTGGCGCGGACCCGCCGGCTGTAGTCGCCGCGGGCCATCGCCCGGGCGGCCGCGGTCATCTCCCGCAGGGGCGACGTCATGCCGTGGGCCAGCACCTGCGAGGTCAGCAGCGCCACCAGGATCGCGGTCAGCGTGGTGTACGGCGGGAAGAATCCCAACCCCACCCGGAAGACCGCCAGCCCGGCCGCCCCGGAGGTGACCAGCAGCAGACCCAGCTTCAGCTTGATCGAGCGCAGCGGGTCCAGCGGGCGGGGCAGCACCCGGTCGAGGAACACGTGCACCCGTTCCGGCAGCAGGGGCATGACGTCTCCCGTTCCGCCGCGCCGGCGCCGTTCGCGGGGGTCCTCACGACGCCGGCACCTCCAGGGCGTAGCCGACACCGTGCACGGTGCGGATCAGGTCGGCACCGAGCTTGCGGCGCAGGGCCTTGATGTGGCTGTCGACGGTGCGGGCGGCCGAGGCGTCAGCCCACCCCCAGACGTCGGCGAGCAGCCGTTCGCGGGGCAGCACCGCGCGCGGTCGACCGGCCAGGTGCACCAGCAGGTCGTACTCGGTGGGGGTCAGATGGGCTTCGACCCCGGCCCGCCGGACCCGCCGCTCCGCTTGGTTGATCTCCAGGTCGCCCAGGGTGAGGGTCGGGATCGGCCCGGACCCGATGGCGGCCGCCCGCTCCACCCGCCGCAGCAGCGCCTGGATGCGGGCGGTCAGCTCGCGCATCGAGAACGGTTTGGTGAGGTAGTCGTCGGCACCGACGGCAAGGCCGATCAGCAGGTCGGTCTCGTCGTCGCGGGCGGTCAGCATCAGCACCGGCACGGGCCGGTCGGCGTGGATCCGGCGGCACACCTCCAGGCCGTCCAAGCCGGGCAGCATGACGTCGAGAACCACCAGGTCCGGCCGGGTACGGCGGACCGCCTCGACGGCACCCGGGCCGTCGCCGACAACCTGTACCGCGTACCCCTCGGCGACCAGCCGGGCCGCCACCGCGTCGGCGATCGCCCGTTCGTCCTCCACCACCAGGATCCGCCGCTGATTCATGCTCCGCACGATAGGCCCCACCTGCGAATACCGGTGATACGCCGGCCGCCGGGCGGTGCGTCACCGCAGCCGGCCGGGACTGCGCGCTCAGCGGCTCCAGTCCTGCTTGGCCGCGCGGACCAGCTTGTCCTTCAGCTCGCGGGTGTG
>DASVVF010000627.1:0-5570 GCA_036386695.1 Catenuloplanes sp.
CGGCGGTGCGCCCGCCGCGTATCTCCGCGTCCAGTGTGTGTCCTGATGGGACACCCTGGAACGGCGCGGGATCTTAGCGGCTCCCATCGTGTGACACATCGGTGTGGCCGCATACGTCGCAGATGCCGAAAAATTCAGAACCTTGGATGTTTGGCGACCGCGCAGGCGATAACCTCCGGTGGTTCGTCCGTTTCCGGCGATTCGATGGAGGATCCTGTGTTTCAATGGCGTAAGACCGTAAAACTTGCGGTCGTTGGCCTGATGGCCGCAACGATGACCGGCGTGGGATCGATTTCTCTGAGCCCGGCCGCCCAGGCCTCGACGGGCGCCGACCCCGCTCCGATGATCGCCGGTGGCACCCGCGCGGCGCAGGGCGAATTCCCCTTCATGGTGCGGTTGTCCGTAGGCTGCGGGGGCACCCTCTACACCCGGCAGATCGTGCTCACGGCGGCGCACTGCGTCGGGCGGACCGGACCGACCACCGGCATCACGGCGACAATGGGCGTGGTCGATCTGCAGAGTTCGAGCCGGATCCAGATCAGGTCGACCTACGTGTACACCAACCCGGCCCGGAGCGGAGACTGGGCGCTGATCAAGCTCGCCAGCCCGGTGAACCTGCCCACCATGCCGATCGCCACCACCACCGCGTACGACACCGGTGTGTTCACCATCGCCGGTTGGGGCGCCACCGGTGAAGGGGCGTCGCAGTCGCGGTACCTGCTCAAGGGTGAACTGCCGTTCGTCAACGACACGAACTGTCGCCGGGTGTACGGCAACCTCAACACGGGCGAGGAGATCTGCGCCGGACGGCCGGAGGGTCGCGTCGACACCTGTGGCGGAGACTCCGGCGGGCCGCTGTTCCGCCGGGACGCGAACAACGCCTGGATCCAGGTCGGCATCACCAGCTGGGGACGCGGCTGCGCCCGGCCCAACGTACCGGGCGTCTACACCCAGGTGAGCACGTTCGCCGCCGCTATCGCCACCGGCGCCCGGGAACTGGCCAACAGGTAACGCCCGGCGCTGGTCGTCCAGCGCATCGAAGCCGCCCGCGGCTGGAGATCGTGGCGGATCCGGGACCGACCGCGCGTCGGTGCGGATCCGCCACGACCCGCGTGCCGCGTACCGCCCCACACCAACCCACCGACCCACCCGAGGTGGTCCATGAAACGTCGTTCGATCCGAACCACACCGTGCCGCGCCGCCATCCTGGCACTCGTCGCCCTCAGCCTCACCATCGTCGCCAGCCCCGTGGCCGCCCGGCCGGCGGACCCACGGGGTGAGCAGGCCCCGACAGCGGAATATCAGGTGCTCGACGCCCGCGGCGCCAGCCAACGGGACGCGATCGCCCGTACCGGGGCCGCCATCGAGGACGTGGAGCACTCCGTCGTCACGGTCACCGCCACCGCCGCCGAAGTGGCCGCCATCCGCGCGCTGGGCCTGCGGGTGCAGCCCGTGGCGGTGGACGACGGACACCGCCACCCCGCCCCGACCGCGCCCGGCGACGAGCCCTCCACGTTGGACTTCCCGGGTGCGGACTCCGCATACCACAACTACGCGGAGCTCACCGCGGCCGTCAACAAGGTCGTCGCGGACCATCCCACCATCGCCCGGAAGATCTCCATCGGCAGGTCGTACCAGGGCCGTGACCTGATGGCGGTCAAGATCTCCGACAATGTCGGCACGGACGAGGCGGAACCGGAGATCCTGTTCAACGCCCAACAACACGCCCGCGAGCACCTGACCGTGGAGATGGCGGTCTACCTTCTCAACCTGTTCACCGACGGCCACGGCAGCGACACGCGGATCCGCGACCTGGTCAACAGCCGCGAGATCTGGATCGTGCCGACCGTGAACCCGGACGGCAGCGAATACGACATCGCCACCGGCAGCTACCGCTCGTGGCGCAAGAACCGCCAGCCCAACAGCGGCTCATCGGCCATCGGCACGGACCCCAACCGCAACTGGGCATACCAGTGGGCCTGCTGCGGTGGCTCGTCCGGCAATCCCACCTCGTCGACGTTCCGCGGACCGCGGGCGTTCTCCGCGCCGGAGACCGCCGCCCTGCGCGACTTCGTCAGCGGGCGGGTCGTCGGCGGAGTACAGCAGATCAAGGCCCACATCGACTTCCACAGCTATTCGGAGCTGATCCTGTGGCCGTACAGCTACACCACCAGCAACGGTGACGCCAGGATGAACGCCGATCAGTACAACACCTTCGCCGCTCTCGGCCGGCGGATGGCGTCGACCAACGGCTACACCGCCCAGCAGTCCAGCGACCTGTACGTCAGCGACGGCGACATCACCGACTGGATGTGGGCGACACACCGGATCTTCTCGTACACGTTCGAGTTGTACCCGGGCTCCGCCAGCTCCGGCGGCTTCTACCCACCGGACGAGATCATCGGCCGCGAGACGGCGCGCAACCGGGGCGCGGTGCTCATCCTCGCCGAACACGCCGACTGCCCGTACCGGGTGATCGGTAAGCAGGCCGCCTACTGCTGACACCTCCGCGATGGGCGCAGTCCCCGCGGCGGCCGCTGCCCGGCCACCGCGGGGTTCCCCACCCTGTCCTCCTACACCGGCCTTACGGGCCGGCCGGGCGGGGCTGGTGCTCAGCGGGTGGTGGTCACCAGGGCGTAGTCCACGTCGGTGGCCGCCGTTTCCGGGCGACCGTCCACATTGACCTCGTCGGCGCGGACCTCGACCTTCCAGGTGCCGGCGGCGGGCCGTTGGACAAAGACATTCTCCACCGTGTCGATCGTGTTGGGCACTCCGCCGGCGGTGGACCAGTTGCCCGCCTGCAGGCCGTTGTTACCCCAGAAGACCGTGCCGTCCGGAGCGGTGACCTTGAGGCTCAGATCATTGACCCGGGCCCGGGCGGCGCTCGGAGATCCCATCGGGTCGGTGTAGACCATGGTGGCCCGCAGGGGCCGCGTCCCGTCGGTGGTGACGGTGTACGTCCGCTGCTGCCCGACGGTCAACACGTCGGTCTCGTCAACCAGCACCGGCAGTCGCCAGCCACCCACTCTGGCCTGCTCGTACAGGTTCTGCACGCTGACCGTTCCCCAGCCCTGGTGGACCCGGGTCAGGTCGTGGGAAAGGCCGGAGAACGGGTACTCGTTGGCCGAGTTGATCAGTAGGGCCTTGGCGGTGGCGGCATGTGGCCGGCTGGCGAACACGTCGCGGTTCTGTCCGGGCGCGCCGGCGAAGACACCGTCGGCCCACATCTGGAACATCAGCCCGGCGTACCCACAGGTGATCGGGGTGGCGCCGCTGGTGCCACCGAACGCGCCGGTGTACGAGGTGTCGCTGGTCGACGACGTGGTGGCGGTCCGGTCGAAGTAGTTCGACAGATCGGGCTTGATCCGCCCGTCCGCTGCCGGGCCGATGCTGGCGCCCCCGTTCCAGGCGTCGTCGGTGCGGCTCAGCGTGTTGCGGTGGTAGAACCCGCCGACCGAGAGCACGTTCTTCGCCCAGGCCTGCGGCCGCGACATCCGGGTGCCATCGTTGCTCTGCGACTGGCAGATGAGCAGGTCGTGGTCGAAGACGATGTCGTCCATCTGCGCCGACGACGAGGTGTAACTGGTGGTCAGCCCGCTACCCCAGCTGTTGCTCTGGAACACCGCGCGCAGCGGTCCGGCCGGGTCGACCAGGTCCCCGGTGTGCGCGTAGCGGTCGCGGGTTCCGTTGGGCGAGAAGACGCCCTGGCCGGCGGGGAGCAGACCACGGTTGACCGGGCTCGCCCCGCTGGCGAAGATCTGGCCGTACGTGGACGTGCCGTGCGACGTACTGGTCGTGTTGCCCCGGGGCAGCAGCGGCGGTCGGGCCCGGAACTCCTGGTGCGTGGTGCGCAGACCGCCGTCCATCACCTCTCCCCGTACCCCCTGGCCGCGGTAGCCACCGGCGGTTTCGATGTGATTGGCGCCGCCGGCGGCCCGGGCCAGGTCCATGTCGGACTCCGGGGCCGACCACCGGTCGACGGCCAGAACCTCGTCGCGCCTGGCCACCTCGGTCAGGTGCCCGGCGTCCAGGCGGGCCTGGAGCGTGCGGCGGTTCTGCGACAGCTCCACCACCACCCCGCCGAGGGCGCGGACGTGGTCGGCCACCCGCTGCTGATCGACGCCGTCGCGTTCCACCAACGTGATGGTGTACTCCTGGCGGGCCGACGACCGGGTCGTCGCGTCCGGATCGACCTTGTCCGCCGGCTGATACGCCCCCACCCACCGCACGTAGGGCAGGTTGGCGACGCTCTGCCGGACGGCGGGGCTCATCCGCACCACGTAGGCGAAGTCGGGAATGTAGGCGCCGATGCGCACGCCCAGCCGACGCAGCTCACCGCGCTGTGCCTCGAGGGGTGCCGCGGCGAACTGCACCAGATGCGCCCCGTTGGCCGGCGCGGCGCGCAGCGCGGGCGGCACCGCCTCCGCACCGCCCACGACCGGGTCGAACGTACGGCTGCGCAGCCGGATGAAGCGCGCCTGCGCCCGCACGGGCCCCCATCCCTGGGCGTCGGAGCCGACCTGGTACGAGTCGGTCCCGAGCAGCCTGACCTGTGGTTCCTGGCCGGGCGGGGACAACTGCTGTGTGGTGCGGGCACCCATGGGCCGGGACAGTTCGTCGGCCGTGGCCGGCGTGGCGCTCGACGCGAGCACCATGACGAGTGTGGAGGCGAGGAAACCCACCCGCGACGTCCTGTCCATCGAAGCCTCCGACATCCGCTACGGCATTTCGATCGAAGTACACCGATGCGTTACGTTAGCCGCCGCGGCGGGTCCCGTCCAGCCCGCGCTCCGCAGAGCTTCACCTCTCGGTAGCGTCTCGTACTCTCCCAGTAACACTGGCGCCCCTAACCTCCTGCTGAGTCCGCCGCCGGGGCGGACGAGGAGAAGGAGACGACATGCTCAAGCGGATCATCACCGTGGTCGCGATGCTGCTGGCCACCTTTGGTGTCAGCGCGGCTATCGCGTCCCCGGCGCAGGCGGCCAACTGCACCTACGAGGTCACCGCCAGCGCCGTCAACGTACGGACCCAGCCGTACACCTATGCCACGATCGTGGCCCAGTTTCCCCGCGGCCACCGCTTCACGGCGACCTGCGAATCCCGGCTGACCCAGGACGAGTACCGCTGGGTTCAGGTGAAGTCGTCGACCTACCGGGGTGTCAACGTCTACAACACCTGGGTGGCGGTGGTGTACCTGCGTCGCGTCTGAGCGGTCCGCCCGCCGTTGTGCCCTGGTCGGGCCGGGTGCCCGACCAGGGCCGCGCACCGGCACCCACCTGGACATCAACCGGGCTTGAGGTCATACGGTTTACCAGATGAGCGGCATCCACGGGAACCGGGCGGTGTTCTACCAGCTCTTGATCAACACCCTGCTGGTGTCGGTGATCAACTTCACCGTCTGGTTCGCGATCACCTTCTACGTGTACCTGCAGACGCGTTCGGTCTTCGCCACCGGCGTCATCGCCGGGATCTTCCTGGTGCTGACGGCGACGACCGGCATCTGGTTCGGCAGCCTGGTCGACCACCACGCCAAGAAGACGATGATGCAGGTGTCGGCGCTGCTGTCGGTC
>DASVVF010000628.1:0-3007 GCA_036386695.1 Catenuloplanes sp.
GGCCGCCTTGGCCCGGGCGAACGCGGCCACCGCGCGCAGGCTGTCGGCGATGTCGCTGTCGCCGGCGATCTGGCCCAGCACGTCGCCGTACGCGACGAGGTCGGTGATGACGACGCCGTAGCGCAGCACCGCCTCGGCGACCGCCATCTGCTGCCGGTCGAGCACCTCCTTGCGGGTGCCGTCGAGGGCGTTGACGTGGTCGTCGATGCGGCGCAGCCGGGTTTCGACGGCGGCCGGCAGGTCGGTGACGGCCCGGCGCTGGGCCCGGTAGGCGGCGATCCGCTGGTCGGTCAATCCCACCTGGACGGCGTAGCCGTCGGGTTGCGCCGCCGGGTCGGCCAGATAGGTCGCGGCCGCCATCCGTTCCTTGTGGAGATACTGGGTGAGGCCGGAGACGTCGGTGGACAGCACGGTCAGCGAGCGCACCAGCTCGGCGTCGCCGGCGTTGCGCCCGACATCCAGCAGTCGGACGGTGGCCAGGGCCAGAACCGCCGCCACCGGCACCACCAGGATCAACGCCAGTTTGGACCTGATCCGGGCGTCACGCAGGCGGGGCAGCCACCCGGACCGGGCGCCGGCGGTGGGCGTGCCGCTCTCGGGCAGGGTCGTAGGTCCGGTGCTCACGACATCGCCTCCGTGGTCATTCCCGCATCCGCGTCGCTCGCCGGCACCCGCCTGCGCCGGGACGCGCCGCACGCGGCACGGCCGCGATTTCATCAGAACCGTGCCCCCCTTGGGAAGGCGCGGTGCGGAATGGACCAATCACTGTGCGCTATGACCGCCGCCACCGGCGGGTCCGGCGGGATCCCCGAGATGGACGTGATCAGCAGTTATGTCGCCGAAGGTCTCCTATGTATCCGGTGGCTAAACCCGAGGTCGTTTCCATTTCAACCACTATGTGGGACGCACTGGCCTCGGTCAGGCGCCGTCCGCTTGACCGCGAAGCCTCGCGTTGGCAAGGTTTTCCGCGTTTGGTCGGCCGGACGCCCACAAGGGGCCGCCGCCGCGGGCGCCGGGCACAACCGGCGCCGCACCGAGGAGGCTTCTGGTGAGGTTCACCCGCTCGCTGCCGGTCGTGGCGGCTGCCACGGCCACACTCATGGCTCTCGTCTCCGGCTGCGAGTTCGGCGGCGACGCGCAGGACACCAGCGACATCTTCATCGGCGCCGACCTGGAGCAGTCCGGGGTCGCCGCCGGCGTCGGCAAGGCGTACGAACGGGCCCTGCAGCTCAAGGTGGACCAGGTCAACGCCAGCGGCGTGCTCGGCGCCCGCCGGCTGCGGCTCAAACTGATGGACAACCACTCCGACCCGGCCTCCGCGCTGCGCAACATCGTCGCCCTCGCCGACGACCCCACGGTGACCGCGCTGATCACCGGTTCCTGCGGCGAGTGCGTGATCGGGGCGGCGAAGACGATCAACGACAAGACCGTGCCGACCATCTCGCTGGCGGCGGCCCGCGAGGTGAGCGCCCCGGTCACCGAGCGGCGCTTCGTGTTCAAGCTGGCGCCGAACGCCCTCGACAGCGCGGCGGCGCTGGCGACCGAGCTGGAGCGGGCCGGCGCCAAGAAGGCTGCCATCCTGCACACCGACGACGCCTACGGGCGCGGCGGCGTCGAGGCGATGCAGGCCGAACTCACCAAGGCCGGGATCGCCGCGGCCGGCGTTGCCTCGGTCAAGCCGACCGACACCGACCTCAACCAGGCGGTCCGCAAGCTGACCGCCGGCAAGCCGGACGCCATCGTCGTGTGGGCCCCCGCCGACCAGGCCGGGCTGGCCGCCGGCAGCGCCCGCGGGGCCGGCTACCAGGGCCGGCTGTACTACGACGCCGCCGCGGCCGGTGAACTGTTCCTCAGCGGGCCGACCGCCGCGGCCGCCGACAACGCCACCATGGTCTTCACCCAGACCATGGTGATCGACGACGTCATCGCCACCACCCCGGCCAAGGCGGCGCGCAAGCAGTGGTTCCGGGACTACACCTCGCGGTACGGCAGCTACAACGGTTCAGCGTCGTTCGCCGCCGATGCCGTGCAGCTGATCGTGGAGGCGATCGGCCGGGTCGGCACCAACCGGGACCGGATCCGGGAGGTGCTGGAGACCTCACAGGTGGACGGCCTCTCCGGCCCGATCCGGCTCACCCCCGACAACCACTCCGGACTGATGCCGCAGGCCCTGGCCATGCTGGTGGTCCGCAGCGGACGCTGGCGACTGGCCGGCTGACCCGGCCGGCGCGACGTGGCCGAGCCGGCCACCTGACGGGGGGGTCGGTCAGCGGACCGACGTCGTTTCCCGTACCCACGGCAGCAGCCGCCGCTCGACCGCCACCAGGGCGTAGTAGAGCACGATGCTGGCCAGCGCCAGCAGCACGATGGCGGCGAAGGCGGTGGCACTGTCGCCCATCCCGCTGGTCTCCACGATCACCGTGCCGAGGCCGCCCTCACCGGCCTGGAACTCGCCGATCACCGCACCGATCATCGCCAGCGGCATCGCCACCTTGAGGCCGACGAAGATCTGCGGCAGGGCCGCCGGCAGGCGCACCTTGGCGAACGCCTGCCACCGGGACGCGTCCAGCGAGCGGACCAGCTCGGCCAGGTCGGCGGGGGTGGTGGTCAGGCCGGTGGCGGTCGACAGCACGATCGGAAAGAAGCACACCATGAAGATCATGACGAGGATCGGCTTCTGACCGAAACCCAGGCCGGCCACCAGCAACGGCGCGAGCGCCACCTTGGGTACGGCGTTGAAGGCGACCAGCAGCGGAGAGAACATCCGCTCCACCACCCGGGAACTCGCGATCGCCACCCCGATCAGCACGCCGGCGACCATCGACAATCCGAAGCCGACCAGCGTCTCCAGGGTCGTCGCCCAGGTCTGCGCCAGCAGGTGACCCGGGAGCGTCAGGAACGCCGACAGCACCTTCTGTGGTGGCGGCAGCACCACCTCGGGGATCGCGAACAACGCCGTCGCCAACCACCAACCACCGATCGCCACCACCAATCCCAGCATCGGCAA
>DASVVF010000629.1:0-8236 GCA_036386695.1 Catenuloplanes sp.
CCGCTGGTGCGCTTGTCCGCCCCGACGAAACCGCCTGCCCCGGTCGCGATCGCGGTGGCCTTCGCGGCCGCCTCGTCGACGTTGGTCACCCGTACCGTGATCGTGCCGGTGTAGATGATCGCCCGCTGGTCGACCCGCAGGTCCGTCGGCGCCTTCACCGGTTGGCCGTCCTGCGCCGGCGCGGCCGCCGGCGGCTGGCCCTCGGCCACCTGGGCCTTCTCGGGCGCTGCCGGGTTGCCCGCCCCGGCCCGCGCGCCGCTGACCTCCCGCGGGGCGGCCGAGTCGGCGCCGGTGCTGGCCTTCTCGTCGCCGCTGCACCCGGTGAGTGCCAGCGTCGCCAGCATCGCGGCCAGGCCCAGCCCGGCCGACCAGCGGCGTCCTCGTCCTACGGTCATCTGGGAATCCCCGCTCATGTCGTCCTCCGCGTGCCGGGCCGGCACGGCGTGCCGGCGTGGGTCAGACGGGCGGCGCCGGCCTTCCGGTTCCGGCAGACTTCCCGGGAGAGGGTCACGATTCGGTCGCGGTCCGTCGCGGCCAGGAGGAGGTCCGGTGCGGGTCATCAAGTTCACCCACTCCTGCGTACGCCTGGAGGGCGACGGCGGTGTGCTCGTCATCGACCCCGGTACGTTCAGTGAACGCGCCGCCCTCGACGGGGTGGACGCCGTCCTGATCACCCACGAGCACGCCGACCACCTCGACGTGGACGCCCTCGCCGACGCGCTCGCGAAGCGTCCCACGGTCACTGTCCACACCCACCCCGACGTCGCGCCCCGGCTGGCGACCCTCGGCGACGTGGTGACCACGGTGGAGTCCGGTCAGTCGTTCCAGGCGGCGGGACTGGCGGTGCGGGCGTACGGCGGGTGGCATGCCGAGATCCATCCCGACATCCCCCGGGTGGTGAACCTGGGGTTCCTGGTCGACGACGGGGACACGTCGGTCTACCACCCCGGCGACTCCTTCGACCTGCCGGCGGGCGCCCCGGTGGACACCCTGTTCGTTCCGGTGTCCGCGCCCTGGCTGAAGGCGTCCGAGTCGGTCGACTTCGTCCGCGCGGTGGCGCCCCGCCGCGCGTACGCGTTGCACGACGGTCTGCTCAACGACCGGGGCGCCGCACTCACCGACGGAGTGCTGAGCCGGCTGACCGGATGCGAATACGGTCACGTCGCCGCCGGCACGGCACTCGCCTGAGCGGGCGCCCGGGTGGATGATGACGGGGTGGCGCAGCTGCCCGCGGACCTCGTACAGCGGCTCTACGCCGCCCCGCCCGACGAGTTCGTCGCGGCCCGGGCGGAGGCGATCGCGGCGGCGAAGGCCACCGGTGACCGGGCCGGTGCCCGCCTGATCGCCCAGTTGCGTAAGCCGACGGTCGCCGCCTGGTTGGTGAACCTGCTGGCCATCCACCGCCCCGAGTTGGTGGCCGAACTCGTCGAACTGTCCGGGCAGCTGCGCGCCGCCCAGCGGGAGCTGCGCGGGGACGACCTGCGCGCGCTGTCGGCGCACCGCCGTCAGGTGGTGTCCGCCCTCGTCGCCCAGGCCCGGTCCCTGGCCGTGGCGGCCGGAGTCGGCGCGGCGGCGGGGAAACTGCCGCTGGCCGAGGTGGAGGCGACGCTGACCGCCGCGCTGGCCGATGTGGAGATTGCCGAGCAGGTCCGGTCCGGGCAGTTGATCCGCGCGGTGGCGTACGTCGGCTTCGGTGAGGTCCCGCGGCCCCGCCTGCGGCTGGTCACCGACGAGGACGCCGAGGCCGCCGACCCCCCCGCGTCGCGTCGCGCGGCGAAGGCGACCGCGCCCGACCGCGCGGCGAAGCCGGCCGGATCAGCTCGTGGGTCGGAGGCGGCCGCGTCAGCCCGTGGGTCGAAGGCGGCCGCGTCCCGTCCCGGGTCGGAGGCGGCCACACCCGACCAGGCGGCCGCGGCTGATCCCACACCGCCGGCGTCGGCCGCCGATCGCGCTGCCCAGGCGGCTGCGGCGCAACGGGCGGCGCAGGCAGCGGCCCGGCGCGCCGCGCGGGAGCGGGCGGTGACGGCGCGCCGCCGGGAACTTTCCGACGAGCTCGCCGTGGCGAGCGCGGAGTTACGGCTCGCCGAGGCGGAGTTGGCCCGCGCCGCGGAGGCCGAGGACGACGCCGGTCAGGCCGTGGCGGACATCGAGCAGGCGCTGGCCGAGCTGCAGCGGCGCCGCGGCGCGGCGCAGGAGGAGGCCGGCCGGCGCCGGCTGGCCCGCAAGGGGGCCGCGCGGGCCGCGGTGGCCGCCCGGCGGCGGTTCGGCACGGCCCAGGCGGCGGTCGAGGCGCTCGATGAGGACTCGGACGGGGGGCGGGGGGCTCCCGCGAACCGGGTAGGCGGGGCAGAATCGGGCAGGTGACTCCCGAACAGGCTGCGGCCGCCGCGAAACCCGGTGTGCTGGCGTTGGTCGGAGCCTTCGCCGAGTCCCCCCGCACCCTGCGCCGGGCCCGGATGATGGGCCTGTCGGGTTGGGCGTATTACGTGGCCGCGCGCGCCGGCGCGCTCGGTGACGTCCGCCCGGACACCGCCGCCGCGGCGCTCGGCTTCATCTCCCAGGAGGCGGTGACCGACGGCTGGGAGGCCGCCGCGAAGATGCTGGCGCCCAGCGAGGTCGCCGCCCAGCACCTCGATGAGTGCTGCCGGTGGGGGGTGGAGCAGTTCGCCGACTTCCGGCGGCTCGACCGGTTGATCGAGTTGGCCCAGCGGGTGGTGCTGGCGGTCGACCCGGCCGGCCTGCCGCTGTTCGCGGCGTGGCGGGCGATGCCGGTGCCGGACGACGCGCCGGGTGCCCGGGCGGCCATCCTGCTGCATCTGATGCGCGAGCACCGGGCCGGCGCGCACGTGCTGGCCGTACGCTCCAGCGGGTTGACCGCGCTGGAGGCGATCATCGCCGGCCCGGACGGCGAGACGGGCGCGGTCGCGTTCGGCTGGCAGCCGCCGTATCCGCCGGCGGGTCCGTTGATGCGGCGCCGGTTGTGGGCCGAGGCCGTCACCGACGCCATCACCGGCCAGGCGTTCGCCCTGCTGGATCCGGCCGAGCGGGTCGAGCTCGTCGGCCTGATCGAGAGCCTGCTGGCCCGGCTGCCCAGTCCGCTGTGACCCGCCCGGCTGCCCAGTCCGCTGTGACGCGCCCGGCTGCCCAGTCCGCTGTGACCCGCCCGGCAGGCCCGCGTTCCCTTCGCCGGGGCGGGCCGTGGCGGACCGGTGGTTAACCCGGTGGCGGCGCGCGCCGGCTCGTGCTGTGATGCGATCGTGAGCGAGCTTCCGAGCGGTTGGTCGACCCGTCGGCCCACGTTGGACGACGTCCCGGCGATCCTGGCCGTGTTGCAGGCCAGCGACACCGCGGCCCTCGGCCATCCCGATTCCAGCGCGGACGACGTCCGGGAGGCGCTGACCGGGCCGCACATGGACCCGCGGCGTGATGCCTGGCTGGCGCTGGATCCGGCCGGGGCGGTCGTCGGCTGTGCGTATCTGGAGAACCCGTCGGCGGGGCAGCGGGACTTCGTCGAGGTCTACGTCTATCCGGGCCGTGGCCTGCCGGCGCAGCGACCGCTGCTGGACCTGGCGCTGGCCCGGGTCGGTGAGCGGGCCGCCGGGTTCGGCCACCCGGTGATGACCGTCCGTGCCGGGGCGATACCGAACGAGACCGACTGGGTGGCCAGCCTGCGGGCCGCCGGGTTCGCCTTCGTCAAGCGGTTCGCCCGGATGCGCCGTTCGTTGGACGGGGTGTCGCCGACGCCCCCGGTGCCGCCGGACGGGGTGACGGTCCGGCCGGTCCGCCCCGATGACGACGCCGACCTGCGCCGGTTCCACCAGATCCTGGAGACGGCGTTCGCGGACAGCCTCGATCACGAGCCGATCGGCTACGACCATTGGCGGGCCCGGTTGGCGACCCTGCCCAGCATCGCCTGGGACGAGTGGTTCGTCGCGGAGGTCGACGGGGAGCCGGTGGGGGCGCTGCAGTCGTCGGACCAGTGCCTGGATCAGAACGAGGGCTGGGTGAAGATGCTGGCGGTGCTGCGCGGGCACCGCAAACGCGGGGTCGGCGCGGCGCTGCTGCGGCGGGCGTTCGCCGAATACGCGGCCAAGGGTCGCGGCCTCGCCGGGCTCGGCGTGGACCTGACCAACCCCACCGAGGCGGTCCGCCTGTACGAGTCGGTCGGGCTGACCGCCAGCTACGAGGCCGACATGTACGAGCGGGAGGTCCCGGCGGCCTGAGGGTCCGCAGGGGCCGGGCTGAGGTCCGCAGGGGGCCGGCCTGCGGGGCGCGCCGGGTTACGGGGCGGCGGTGCGGGTCGGCCGGGTGCGCAGTTGCGCGACGTAGTCGTCCGGCGCTCCGGCCTTCTCGGCGGCGTTGGCGATCTCCGAGAGGTACCAGGCTGTCGGGAGACCGCCCTCGTACCCTTCCAACACGTAGATCCACGCGGTGAACTCGCCGTCGAGCGTGACCACCCGCACGGTGAGTTTGCGGTACGTCTCGGAGGTCACCCCCTCGACCTCGTCGAGCTGCGCGGCGTCCCAGGGGTGTACGTCGTAGAGGGCGACGAAGACCCGGTCGCCGGGTGACTCGACGACCGTGGTGACCGCACCCTCCCAGCCGAGGATGTCCTCACCGGCGAACGTGAGACGCCACCCTTCCCACCACCCCACTCCCACCATCGGGGAGTGCGGGCAGTAGGCCCGCATGCGTGCGGGGTCGAGATTTGAGCCGTACGCGGCGTAATGACGCACGGCGATGACGATAGCTCGGCGAGGGGGTGGGGGAGAATACGAGGCGTGCGTGTCGGACCAGTCTGGGAGATTAGAAGCTTATGAGCCACATCGTGATCGTCGGTGGGGGTCCCGCCGGATATGAGGCGGCACTGGTCGCCGCCCAGCTCGACGCCGAGGTGACGGTGGTGGAGGCGGACGGCGCCGGCGGCGCCTGCGTGCTGTCGGACTGCGTGCCCTCGAAGACGTTCATCGCCAGCTCGGAGGTGGTGACGGGGTATCGGGACACCGACGAGTTCGGGGTGCACTCCACCGGGCTGGACGCGGTCACGGTCGACGCGACGGCGGTGCACCAGCGGGTGAAGCGGCTGGCGTTGGCCCAGTCCGCCGACATCCAGGCCAAACTGGTCAAGGCCGGCGTCAACGTGATCCACGGCCGGGCCCGGATGGGCGCCGACACGCTCGGCCACACCCATCAGGTCCTGGTCACCCCGGAGGGTGGCGAAACGTACCCGATCGACGCCTCGACGGTCCTGATCGCCACCGGGGCGACCCCCCGGGTGCTGCCCACCGCCGCGCCGGACGGCGAGCGGATTCTCGACTGGCGGCAGGTGTACGACCTGCCGGCCCTGCCGGACCATCTGATCGTGGTCGGTTCCGGGGTCACCGGCGCCGAGTTCGCCAGCGCCTACGAGGCGATGGGCGTCACGGTGACGCTGGTCTCCAGTCGGGAGCGGGTGATGCCGCACGAGGACCCGGACGCCGCGATGGCGATCGAGCGCGTCTTCCGCGACCGGGGTATGACGATCCTGAACAACTCCCGGGCCGAGTCGGTGCGCCGCACCGACGACGGGGTGCGGGTCACGCTCGCCGACGGGCGCACCGTCGACGGCTCGCACGCGCTGATGGCGGTCGGCGCGGTGCCGAACACGGCCAGCCTGGGCCTGCAGGAGTACGGCGTGGCGGTGGCCAAGGGTGGCTACGTCACCGTCGACCGGGTCTCCCGGACCAACGTCCCGGGCATCTACGCCGCCGGTGACTGCACCGGGGTGCTGCCACTGGCCAGCGTGGCGGCGATGCAGGGCCGGATCGCGATCTGGCACGCCCTGGGCGAGGCGGTGGCGCCGCTGCGGCTGCGTACGGTCTCGGCGAACGTGTTCACCGATCCGGAGCTGGCCACCGTCGGGATCTCGCAGAACGAGGTCGACGCCGGCAGGATCCCGGCCCGGCAGGTGATGCTGCCGCTGGCCGGTAACGCCCGGGCGAAGATGGCCGGGCTGCGCGACGGGTTCGTCAAGCTGTTCTGCCGGCCGGCGACCGGGCAGATCATCGGCGGGGTGGTGGTCGCGCCGAAGGCCAGTGAGCTGATCCTCCCGATAACCATGGCCGTGGAGAACGGCATCACCGTCGATCAGCTCGCGCACACCATCACGATCTACCCGTCGCTGTCCGGGTCGGTGGCCGAGGCCGCCCGACAGTTGATGCTGCACGACCGGGAGTAGGACCGGACCGTCACGGTATGTGCCCGGGAAGCGTTTGCCGTACCACTCGACGTGGAACCCCACGGTGTCGGGTGGTGATTACCGCCGCGTCGCTACGCAGGTGACGGTGTGCGCGCGTACCGTTGGCGGTGCCGTCTCGACATCGGGTCCCCCGTTCTCGGTGTCGGGGCGGCGTAGGGCGCTCTACGCGGGCCGCAACCCTGCGTGACGCCCGGGCCGTCGGTAGGTCCCGTACCGGCGGCCCACCATTCTTCCCGGGGACCGGCCCCGCCCCTGCGGGGACCGGTTACCCGTGGGTACTCCCGGCAAACGGCGCAGGCCGGGCAGTCGTCGAGAAAACCGTTCGCCCGCGGTGCGGCTCGTCCGTACCGTCGTCGGCATGTACCGCTCAGTCGTCACGACCACGCCGGGATGCCCCGGCGTGGTGCGCTGACGACTTCAGACATCCAGGCCCCGGGGCGGCAACGCCGGCGGGGCCTTCGCTTGTGCCTTCCGGGTTGGCCGCCCCGCGGCCGTACCCGAGCAAGGAGAGCGACATGATCGACCACCGGGTCCTGGGCCGCGAGCTTGAGCTGTTCTGTTCCGATCCGCTGGCCGGCGCCGGCCTGCCGATCTGGCTACCCGACGGCGCCGCCGCCCGCCACCAGATCGAGGGGTACGTGCGGGAGGAGGAGCGCCGGGCCGGCTACCACCACGTGTACTCGCCACCGTTGGGTCGCCGGGAGCTCTACGAGCTCTCCGGCCATCTGGAGCATTTTGCCGAGGACATGTTCCCGCCGATGCGGCTGTCCCGCCCCGCCGCCGAACCCGCCCCCGGCGCGGAGGACGGCGCCGCTGACGTCGGTGACCCCGGCGTCGGTGACCCCGGCGTCGGTGACGACGAACTGCTGTTGCGGCCCAGCCTGTGCCCGCACCACGCGCTGGTGTTCCGCTCCCGGGGGCGCTCGTACCGGGAGCTTCCGCTGCGGGTCGGCGAGTTGGGCGCGATGTTCCGGGCCGAACGCTCCGGGGTGCTCGGCGGGCTGAGCCGGGTGCGCGCCATCTCGTTGAACGACGCACACATCTTCTGCGCGCCGGACCAGGTCGCCGCGGAGGTGGCCGGGGTGCTGGCCCTGATCCGCCGGGCGCACGCCGCGCTGGGGGTGCGCGCGGCCGGCTTCCGGCTGTCCCTGCGTGGTCCCGGCGACGGCTTCGTGGCCGACCCGCCGATGTGGGACCGGGCGGAGGGCCTGCTCCGTCAGGCCCTGGTGGCGGCCGGGGTGCCGTTCGTCGAGGCGCCCGGTGAGGCCGCCTTCTACGGCCCCAAGATCGATGTCCAGATACGCGACCGGCTGGGGCGCGAGCAGACCCTGTCCACCATCCAACTGGACTACGCCAAACCGGAACGCTTCGGGCTGTCCTACGTCGACGCGGACGGGTCCCGACGCCGCCCGGTGATGGTGCACCGCAGCGTGGTCGGCAGCATGGAGCGGCTGTTCGCCCACCTCATCGAGGTGCACGCCGGGGCGTTCCCGGTCTGGTACGCCCCCGTGCAGCTGGAGGTGCTGCCGATCGGCGCGGCGCAGCCGGCCGACGCGTTCGCCCGGGCGGCCGTCGAGGCGGGGCTGCGGGTCAGGGTCTCCGAACGGGGCTCGCTGGCCGCCCGCGTCCGCGACAGCGTACGTCGCCGGGTGCCCTACGTCGCCGTGTTCGGCGACCGCGAGGCGGCCGACGGTCGGGTGTCCCTGCGGCTGCGTGACGGCCGCTCGCTGGACCCGCTGCCGCTGTCCGCGGCCCTGGCACTGATCGGGCGGGTGGTCGCCAGCCGGTCCCCGGAGCTGCTTCCACCGGCCGGCCCGGCCGGCGACCCGGCGGCTGCGCTCAGCTGATCGCCCGGCGCAGGAAGCCGCGGATGCCGATGGCGGTGAAGGCGGCGCCGGCGACGGCCAGCGCGGTCAGGCAGATCCACGGCGCCAGGTGCGGGACGTCCGGGACCACGGCGGCCCGGACCGCCTCCGACAGGTACGTCAGTGGGTTGAA
>DASVVF010000630.1:0-3187 GCA_036386695.1 Catenuloplanes sp.
CCAGGTTCGCCGGCCCGGTCGCCGAGCACCACGACGGGTTCTCCATGTGGGACAGCCAGGTCAACGAGTGGAACTCGGTCGACAAGGGCCCCGGACTGGACCTGCTCAGGATCTTCCGGGACGCCATCCGGGCCAAGGACATGAAGCTGCTGGTCGCCATGCACCACGCGTACAACTTCACCGGCTTCTACGACCACGTGCCGGCGCAGTCGGACGCCAGCCTGCGCAAGCTCTACGGGCAGCTCGGTGCCGCGCAGCAGAACCAGCTCTGGTACGACAAGCTCAAGGAGGTCGTCGACCGGGCCGAGCCGGACATCATCTGGCAGGACTTCGACCTGAGCAAGGTCGACGAGCGGCAACGACTGAACTTCCTGTCCTACTACTACAACCAGGCCAACAGGTGGGGCAGGGAGGTCGTCGCCACCTACAAGGACGGCTTCAACACCAAGGGCGCGGTCTTCGACTACGAACGCGGCGGCCCGGCCGACATCCAGCACCCGTACTGGCTCACCGACGACGCCATCAGCAGCTCCAGCTGGTCCTACACCAACGGCATCCGGTACTACAGCTCGGCGGCCATGCTGCACTCGCTGATCGACCGGGTCAGCAAGAACGGCAACATGCTGCTCAACATCTCCCCCACCGCGGACGGCACCATCCCGCAGGGCCAACGCGATGTCCTGGGCGCCATCGGGGGCTATCTCAAGCGCAACGGTGAGTCGATCTACTCGACCCGGGCCTGGAGCACCTTCGGCGAAGGCCCCACCAAGATGGGCGGCGGCAGCTTCGTCCGGCCGCGGGCCGGCACCGCGCAGGACATCCGCTACACCCGCAGCAAGGACAACACCACCCTGTACGCCACCGTGCTGGGCTGGCCGGGCGACGGCACCCAGCTCAACCTGGCCTCGCTGGCCAGCGGCGAGGTCGACCTGAGCGGTCTGCGCCGGGTGGAGCTGATCGGTGACGCCCCGGGCACCTATCTCAACCTGCCCACCCGCACCCAGGACGCCAACGGGCTGCGGATCACGCTGCCGTCCACCCAGCCGTACCCGGCGTTGGCCTACGTCGTCAAGCTGACCTTCAACGGCCAGATCGGCGCCGGGGGCGGCAGCACCGGTCGGCTGCTGGCCACCGCCGCCGGCCGCTGCCTGGATGTGCCGGCCCGCTCCCAGGCGGTCGGCACCCCGGTGTCGATCTACGACTGCAACGGCGGCCCCAACCAGCAGTGGACCCACCTGCCCACCGGCGCCCTGCAGGTCTACGGAACCAGGTGCCTGAGCGCTCCGGCCGGCGCCACCGCCGGGGCCGCTGCCACCATCGACGCCTGCACCGGAGGCACCCATCAGCAGTGGACCGTGAACGCCGACGGCACGGTGGTCAACCGCGCCTCCGGGCTGTGTCTCGACGTGTACGGCGCCCGCACGGCCAACGGCACCCCGGTCGACGTCTACCCCTGCAACGGCCGGGCGAACCAGCGGTGGAGTCGCTGACCGCGTGATCCACCCCACCGGGCGGTGGCGATCCACTCACCGGGCGGTGCCGGCGCTCCCCGGGGCGACGGACCTCCCGACCTGTCAGCCGGTCGTCAGCCGCAGGTGCGACCGGTGCCGCAGCCGCACCGTCGAGACCACCGCCACGAGCAGGATCAGCAGCGCCGTGTAGCCCAGCCCGTGCAGCAGGCCCCGGATCAGATACCCCGAATCGGTGTGGTCGATGGCGAAAAAGGCCAGCTCCCGACTTGACCACAACGGTGTCAGCCGGGAAGCGGCCGATACCGGGTCGATGGTCATCTGCATGCCCACCACTGCCAGCAACAGCAGGGTGCCTTCCAGCTCCCGGGACAGCAGCGCGGCGATCAGCATCCCGAACGGCGCACCGACGGTGATACAGAAGCCCATCGCCACCGCGATCGCCCCCAGCCGCATCCGCTCCGCCCCCATGTCCACCACCACCAGCAGGAACAACGGCACGGCCAGGGTCACTCCGAGCACCAGCAGGGCACCGAGCCGACCGAGGTAGAGATGGTGACTGCGGTACCCGGACAGTCGCAGTCGCGGCTCGATCTGTCGGCTGGCGGCACTGGCGAACAGGCCGGCGACGCTGACCGCCCAGGAAAGGCCCAGGAACAGCGACCGGATGGCCTGCCCGGTGTGGTCGCCGCCCCGGGTGGCGTAGAAGCCCAATGGCAACGCCAGCAGCAACACCAGCACGGCACGCCGCCGCAGCGTCTCGCGCAGAGTCATCTCGGCGACGGTCCACACCCGCCTCATCGCGAGTCGGCGGGGGTCAGGTCGAGCACCAGATCCACCCGGTCCAGCTCGTTGAGCAGGTGGGTCACCACCACGACGGCGCTGCCGCCGTCGCGCCAGCGCCATACCTGCCGCCAGAAGTCCACGTACGAACCGTGGTCGAACCCCTGGTACGGCTCGTCGAGCAGCAGCACATCGGGATCGCCGAGACCACCCAGGATCAGGTTCAGCTTCTGCCGGGTGCCACCGGACAGGTGCCGGCCCAGGGTTTTCGCCGGCACCTGCCAGTCCAGCACGGCCGCGGCGGCGCGCCCGGCGGCACGTGAGCGTTGCCGGGTCCATTCCCGGCCCGCTCCGAACAGGACGAAGTGCTCGTCGGGCCGGAGGAATTCGTAGGTGCCGCCGTCCTGTGGGCAGTAGCCGACGGTGCCGTCGATCCACACCCTGCCGGTGTCCGGGCTGATCAGGCCGGCGCAGATCCGCAGGAAGCTGCTCTTGCCGCAACCGTTGGCGCCGACCACGGCGGCAACCTCGCCGGCGCGTACCGTCAGGTCCACCCCGGTGAGTACCTGTTGGCGGCCGTACTTCTTGGTGATGCTCCGGGCCCGCAACCGCACGTCGCTTCCGGTGCTGGCACTGGCTGCCGGTCGCGCCGGGTTACCCCGCGACGCACTACCCCCGTACAACGTCATTTTTGAGACCCTAGTCCGTAACCGCCACCGCTGGCAGCCCGCCGGCGGCGGCGTCGGCAGCATTCAATGCGGCGGCAGCTGTCCGTTGAACGGCGCGTTGGGCCCCAATGTGGTCCACGGGTTGACGGCCCTACCGGTGGGGTTCTCCCCGGCGTGCTCGTGGTAGAGGACGACGTTGGCGCTCTTGTGGCGCTTGGCCCACCCCATGGCGAGTTCGGCGTCGTCCAGCAACTCCTCGGCGGTGAG